>CAYWOZ010000100.1:0-12020 GCA_964458675.1 uncultured Saprospiraceae bacterium | reverse complement strand
CTATTTGCCAGTTTTAATTCCAATGCACAAATAGGAATTAGTGGCGCCTACTCAAGTATCTCGACACCAGGTTGGGAAGAGATATTAAGTAACGAAGGAGCCACTCAATATGAAAATGGCTATACTATAAGCCTTGATTATTGGACACGACTCAAAAATTATAGGGTAGAATTTCTTCCAGAATTATCTTACAGTAGATATGATAACATTATCGATGGACCGACAATTGCTCCACAACCATTAGAATCAAATCTTAATATTTTTGCTTTATCCGTAAATACTCAAATTTATCTTTTTGACATTGAAGGGGATTGCGATTGTCCTACTTGGGGTAAAGAAGGAGGCTTTTTCAATAAAGGATTCTATTTCATGGTAGGGCCAGGAGTATCTTTTGTTTCACATTCAGATGACATCAATCTTAACACGGACCCTCCAACTATCGAAATCTTTGGAGGTCACGATGCTGCAACTATCAGATTTATGGCTTCCGCAGGAGCGGGCCTTGATATTGGGATTACTAAAGACATTACACTTACACTCTTCGGTAAATTCAAATGGCATGCACCAAATTTTTGGCCTGGCTTGAGGGACCTTACTCTTATAAGCCCAGACTTAATGGAATATGATGACTTCGAAAGCGCCATCACCCAATTCGAACCAGGCTTGAAAATTCATTACCGTTGGGGTGAGTAGTTGGTTTATACCATTTCATTTTTTTTTAAGTTAAGTGTTTTTGATGTTATTCTAGTCATACCATGTATTCTTCAGTTCAGCCTGTGCTTTCCAACAAAAGTTAAACGTTAAAACTAGCTCATCTTCAAGCACTTGGAATAAAACTTGCTTATATAAGTTAATTAGAATATGGATAATCTATCTGAATAACACTACTCTACTCATTAATTCTATTCTTTATATACTAAAAGCAAAAAGCAATTAAGTGGATTTGCTGAAGAGCCTCAACAAAAAACAAATCTTCTAACACTACAAATACGTAGAATTTCATTTAACTCTACGTTAAAACAAACAAGAAACTTATACGGAGTATTGAGGATGCTCCGCACACTATGACAAGCCTAATTTTTGACATAAAAAATTATGCTTATGAAATTCATTTTTACCTTTGCTATAATCTTTACATCGACTATTCTTTTCGGTCAAGGCATATACATTGACAACAATACCAAATTTAAAGATGGTGTTTATACTAGTTATGAGGACTTCATAAATAATGAACCTAGTCTTCCTTTTGCTGCATTTACCATAAAGTGGGAAGACAACCCATACTTCAATAAGCTATTACTAAAGTCATGCAAGAGTTATGCGAATGGAAAGCTGAAAAAAACAGACATGCGGAATATTTGGGGGTTCTGTCTTGGAGGCATCCCATACATTCAGTATAGCATTGGCAACCCATACAAATTACACTTCGGTAATAAAGCCGAAGATCTCCGCGGTGAATGCTCATTTGAAAGAATCCGAATCTTGGGGAATATATGCCACTTCAACATTGAAGATCACATACCTAAGCGAAGCACGAGGTTCAGAAATAGCTTACTAAATCAAGATGTAAGTGGTCGTATGATACGTGCACAAAGAATGCTCAAACTGAGTACAGGTAAAATTTATGAATACGATGAGTATATTTTGTCTCAACTTATAAATGATGACGAGCTATTAGTAGCGGCCTACAAACAAGAGGATAACCGAGAAAGGAAAATGTTCATGTATCTGCAAAAATATAATGAACGAAATCCAGTACTCAACAAATCCGTTCTGGCGACTATAAAATAGGTTGGAAATAAACCGCAAAACCGAAAAATGTAAAAGTGAAAAAAGGGAGCTTCGTTACTTTTACATTTTACATTTATTATTTTTCGGTTTTACATTTACTTCCCTCTCTCTTGCTCAATACTCACACTCAATTCTGACTTGGGATAGGGGTAGAAGCGAGCACGTAGACTCTCAGCCGCATAATGAAGCCCAGCCGAGATTGGCTCGGAGAGACAAACTGGGCTGATGGCTGAATATGCTGCTGAGGGTCGAAGTAAAGCGGATGACCCGGCCCCGATCTGGGAAGCCAGGTGCATCAGGCCATCGGGGAATCCCCCACACCCTACTTCTTTTGAATCAAATTTACTTTATATCCTTAGTCTGAAGCTAAATATTTAAAAGATGATGCTTATACCATTTAATTATCAAAAAATGGATTACCTTTGTATCCCGTAATGGACCTAATACTTTCCCAAATCTGTATTCGGTTTTGTTTCAAAATTAATAATCAGGAGAAAAACTTAAATAGCCAGTAGTTGGTACTACTTGGTGTTTTCCTGATTTGAGATAAGAGAAATAATTAGGTCTGCAATATCTACTATATGACAAAATATGTATTCGTTACGGGCGGGGTAACCTCCTCATTGGGTAAAGGAATAATCGCAGCTTCTCTAGCCAAGCTATTGCAAGCGAGAGGATTATCTGTCACTATCCAAAAATTCGATCCATACTTAAATCTTGATCCTGGGACGCTTAATCCTTACGAACATGGTGAGTGCTACGTAACGGACGATGGTGCGGAGACGGATCTTGACCTTGGCCATTACGAACGTTTTCTGAATGCCGCTACCTCGCAAGCGAATAATGTAACCACAGGTGCTATCTATCAGACGGTCATCAGTAAAGAACGAGCCGGCGACTATCTAGGAAAAACGGTACAGGTAATACCTCATATCACAGATGAAATAAAGCGACGTGTACAACTGTTGGGAGAGTCTAAGAAATATGATATTGTTATTACTGAATTAGGTGGTACGGTGGGTGATATAGAATCTCTACCCTACCTCGAATCTCTAAGACAGATGCGTTGGGAGTTGGGTGCAGATAATTGTCTTGTAGTACACCTTACATTGATTCCATATTTGCGCGCAGCAAAGGAGTTGAAAACTAAGCCGACACAACATTCCGTAAAAGAATTGCTCAACACAGGTATCCAACCAGATATACTAGTATGTCGTACGGAGCATCCTATTAATATGGATATCAGAAGAAAGCTAGCGTTATTCTGCAATGTTGAAGTATCTTCTGTGATAGAGGCGATTGATGCAGAGACTATTTATGATGTGCCATTGCTGATGCTAAAAGAAAAACTCGATGCGACGGTCATCAATAAACTTAGACTAAAAGATAAAAAGGAGCCGGACCTCAAAAAGTGGAAGGCGTTTTTGGGCCGCCTCAAGAATCCGCTTTATGAAATAAATATTGCACTGGTTGGAAAGTATAACGAACTGCCGGATGCTTATAAATCTATCTACGAATCCTTCATCCATGCAGGCGGGGTGAACGAATGTAAGGTCAATGTCATCCCTATTCATGCTAGCCATCTGGAATCTAATATAAATGATATAGAAAAGGTGCTTAATGAAGTGGACGGTGTATTAGTAGCCCCAGGTTTTGGAGAACGAGGCATTAAAGGAAAGCTTGCAGCCATAAAGTATGTCAGAGAAAAAGGCATTCCATTCTTTGGGATCTGTCTAGGAATGCAATGCGCTGCTGTAGAGTTTGCAAATAATTGCATGTTCCTTTCTGGTGCTTCTAGTACTGAAGTAACGACGAAGACACCATATCCTATAATAGACTTGATGGAGGATCAAAAGAATCTTAATCAAATGGGGGGCACTATGCGACTAGGTGCTTATGAGTGCAAACTCACTAAAGGGTCCTTAGCGCATCAGGCCTATGGCAAGTTAAACATCCAAGAAAGACATCGTCATAGATATGAATTTAATAATGACTATATAAAGGACTTTGAGGCAGCAGGTATGGTAGCCACTGGAATCAACCCTAAGACAAATCTGGTAGAGATATTAGAATTGCCGAAGCATCCTTGGTTTGTGGGCGTACAATTTCATCCAGAACTAAAAAGTACGGTTGAGAATCCGCATCCATTGTTTGTAGACTTTGTAAGAGCCTGTCGTGAACTAAAGTTTTCTAATAAAGAAGAGCGTGTAAAGGAGAAGGTTTGATACCATTTAAAAACTAATATAAATGGTGTAATCAATGTATACGCTCCATAAAAAGCTTTTGCCGATATATGTAATCTTACTCCTCGTAACGATATTATGTTCTAGGCATATTTTCTTTTGGGATACGTATCAGTTATGTGGAAAGCAAGCTTGGGCTTTGTTTAATGGAGGACTATTCAATTGGATTCTTCCAGTAGAAATAGATAGTGGTCATCCCCCTCTCTTTGGTTTTTATCACGCAGTACTATGGAAGATATTTGGCCCTAATCTGGTAGTAAGTCATCTGGCTATGCTTCCATTTTTGTGTGGAATTGTATACTACTTTTTTCGGATTGGGGATCATCTAATCAATCCATCTAAATCTGTATTTCTAATACTACTGTTACTAGCTGATCCAGTATTTATGGGTCAGGCTGTGCTGGTAAGCCCCGATATTGTTTTACTCTTTTTTATGTTATTCTGTTTTTATGGTGTATTAAAAGATCAGAAATTGTATATCGTAGTCGGAGCTTTAGGACTAGGGCTAATTAGTATGCGAGGCATGATGGTTTTATTAGCCATTATTATTTTCAATTTCTTATACAACCATAAACGTGTTGAGCCTTGGAAAGCGATCTCTACTTTGGCCAATTATGTGCCCGCTCTAGTTACCGTATTCTTTTTTCTTGCATTACATTATATGCATACAGGATGGATTGGTCATCATCCCGAATCGAGTTGGGCTGAATCATTTGAAATCGTTAATGTCAGAGGTATGGTGAAAAATATAGCTGTCCTCGGCTGGCGGTTTCTTGACTTTGGCAGATTACTTATGATATTTGTTTTGCTTTATTTGGGCTATCGCTTCACCTTAAGAGCTACTGATACAACAGCTATCAAGTTGGTCACTTTGCTTATACTACTAGACCTGATAATCTCTCCTATTCTGATTTTGCACAAAGGCTTGGTTTTGCATAGATATTTATTGCCTATTTTTCTTGTACTTCACGTCTTGTTCTGGTATTTGCTTATGCAATCCAAATTGCCAGAGAAAATGAAGAAAGTCTTTTTCACCACTGTTGTTACAGCTTTGTTTTTAGGTAATCTATGGGTCTATCCAAAGAAAATATCCCAAGGCTGGGATGCTACATTAGGCCATATACCATATTATCATTTAAGAGACAGAATGGTGGACTATATAGATGAGCATAATATTCCTCCTCAAGAAGTAGGAACTGCTTTTCCGAATATAGGTCCCATGAAAAATTATAACCCTCAAGAAAAGCGAAATGGTTTTGTGGAATATAATTTATCAAAGGATAACTATTTATTTTACAGCAATATCTATAATGATTTTAGTGATGAGGAAATTGACCTCTTAGCATCTGATGCGTGGAGTATAGAGCAAGAATATCATTTCTATCCAGTCTGTGTGATTTTATATAAAAGAGAAGAATGAGAAAGTTAAGTTTAAAGGAATTGAATAGACTGGATGTAGAAGCGTACAAGAAAAAGAAAAAACAGCCTTGCATTATTGTATTGGATAATGTGCGTTCTGCACTCAACGTAGGTTCCGCCTTTAGGACTGCTGATTCATTTGCTCTGGAGGAAATCATATTAGTGGGCATAACTGCAAAGCCGCCGCATAGAGAGATTACCAAAACGGCTATTGGAGCTACCGAGTCGGTTTCTTGGAAACATATGGAATCAGAGGAAGAAGTAATAGCCTATCTATCTGAGAAGTCCTATAAATTGCTTCCTATAGAACAGGCGGCTGAAAGCACTTCTTTAGAAGAATACTCAGTAATTCCTGATGAAAAGGTAGCCCTCATCTTTGGGAATGAGGTCAAAGGAGTAAGTCAGAAATTTATGGATGCTACACAAAATTGCATAGAAATCCCACAATTTGGCACAAAACACTCATTGAATATATCCGTTGTAGTAGGTATAGTATCATGGTATTTTGTCGAAAAAATGATAAAAAACTAAATCATTATGCAATTTTAGCGTGAATAAATACCTTTAGGAGTTAGATTGCAGAAAATGCCCCATATATTGGCCAATATTCAAGAAAGCTAGACTCTAAGGATTGAATAAATATCATTAGAACAATATTGAAATGTTAAAGAACAATAATATAGATAAAGAGATAAAGGAAGCGCTAAAGAATTGGAAGGAAATTATTGCTTCCTATCAGGTGCCTAATGATAAGAAAGCGATCTTTCAATTACTGAACACTTTTTTACCATTCTTAGCCCTTTGGGTACTCATGTATTTCAGCTTAAATTGGTCTATACTTTTAACCATTGGGCTTGGAATCATAAATGCCTTTTTTATGGTTCGTATTTTTATTATTCAACATGATTGTGGACACCAGTCATTCTTCAAATCTAAAAAACTTAATAATATAGTAGGTTATATATGTAGTCTCTTTAGCTCCATTCCATATAAGTATTGGGCTAGAGTACACAATTTTCACCACGGGCACAATGGCCAGTTAGAAGTACGAGAAGTCGGAGATATCCCAACTTTAACTGTAGCGGAATATAGAAATAAATCTAAGTGGGGAAAACTAGGATATAGAATTTGGAGAAACCCTATTATTACTTTCTTCATCGCACCCGCTTTTTATTTTATTATCTCAAATAGAATACCTCTTTTCAAAGATAAGTTGAAAAACATGAAGGCATTGAGCAAGAGCCAATTGAGAAATAACATTATCATTTTACTTCTTTATGGTGGTTTAGCTTGGTTATTGGGTTGGAAGCAATTTTTGTTTATCCAGCTTACCTTGATTTTCCTTTTTGGGGTTATAGCTTTTTGGTTCTTTTATATTCAGCACCAGCATGAGACTTCATATAAGCAATGGAAAGACAACTGGGACTACCTTTTATCTGCCATTAGAGGATCATCCTATTACAAATTACCTCGCGTATTCCAATGGTTGACAGGGAATATAGGAATTCATCATATTCACCATTTAAGTAGTTTGATTCCAAACTACAATCTTGAAAAATGCATGCGTGAGAATAAGATTCTCAATAAGTATGTAACGACTATTGGATTCTGGGAAAGCTTGAAAATGATTCGATACAAGCTTTGGGATGAAGAAAGATGCAAGATGGTTTCATTCTCTGAATACCATCAACATGAAAAGGTCAGAAAGCAAGCTGCTTAGACCCTATTCCCCAATTCGATAGCTTCCAAGTCTTTTACTTTACCACTGTCAATGGTAAACCTAATTATGGTCTTTACTTGATGGATTCCTATGTTTCCACAGGCCCCGGGATTGATGTGCAAGAACTTGTATTTCTTATCCATCATGACTTTGAGGATATGGGAATGCCCACAGATGAAAAGCCCTGGAGGATTATCATCGAATATATTGGTCACGCGCTTATTGTACCTTCCTGGGTAGCCTCCTATATGCGTTATAAGCACATCTAAACCTTCACAATCAAAGCGTAAATTTTCAGGATAGATAAACCGAAGTTCTTTTGTGTCTATATTTCCAAATACGGCCTTGGTGGGTTTGAAATCTTCTAGTTTTTCAATTATTTCAAGATTGCCAATATCTCCAGCATGCCATATTTCATCTACTTCTTCAAAGTATTTGAACACACTTTCGGGCAATGAACTATGAGTATCTGATAATAAACCTATTCTCTTCATGCCTATCCCGTTACTTTGTCAATTGCTGGAATACGTCTTCTACAGAAGTTTTCTCCAAATTCAGTTGTAAAAGGGTAATTTTCTTGTTGACTGCGAAATTGAAAACCAATTCTCTGAGGTCAACATCTTTGGCCCCCGTGATCAGATACTTGTTTTTGCCTAGGGGCTTTATTTTCAAAACCTTGTCATGATTCAATAGTAATTTCTCCGGCAAGATTTGCTTGGTTTCTATAGATACAGATTGTGTCTTCTTACCTTTTCCTTGTAACTTCTCAATGGAATCGTTGGCAACCAATTTTCCATTGTTCATGATGATTACTCTATCACAAATGGCCTGCACTTCTTGCATGATGTGTGACGAAAAGATAACTGTCTTCTCTTTTCCTATTGACTTGATGAGACCCCTTATTTCAGATAGCTGATTTGGATCTAGCCCAGAAGTCGGTTCATCTAAAATCAATACTTCAGGATCATGCATCATAGACTGTGCTAAGCCTACTCTTTGCCTATATCCTTTAGATAAGGCTTGTATTTTTTTGTGCTGTTCTTTACCTAAGCCCACCATATCTATCATTTCATCGACACGCTGTTTCTTATTCTTGATATTGTACAAGCCGGCAATGAATCCAAGATACTCTTTAATGTACATCTCCTTGTACAAAGGATTGTGCTCTGGAAGGTACCCTATTCGTTTTCTAACTTCAATAGGGTTACTGTTTACATCAAAATCACAAACCATAGCGCTACCTTCCGTCTGAGGTATGAAGCAAGTGAGTATTTTCATGGTCGTAGTCTTACCTGCACCATTAGGCCCCAATAGTCCTACTATTTCACCCTTCTTAGCAGTAAAGCTTACTTTATCGAGTGCTTTTTGAGCACCATAATGTTTGCTTAAATTTTCAACTACAACGGACATATTTGTTTTTTTCGCTGTTAAATTTTTGAGGCTGCCAACTAATTTAAGGTAAATAAATAAATGCTTCCCTTAATTGTTAATTTGTTTATTCGGTAATTCGGTAATTCGGTAATTCGGTAATTCGTTTATGAATTCAAATTAAAACAAATTACTAAAGCCCAAAGATATTAAATACTCGGTCTATTTGTTCAAAATAATACCCTTATACAACGGCAAAATAAGTAAAAAGCTATTTAGGATTTAGAAAAATATCGCTTATAAACGGGTTTCCGATACCAGAATTGTAGATACATCACGGGATACATCAGAAGGTCCAATAGTTTATATCCAGTTGAAAATTCAATATCGTCAATGATTCGGCTTGAATGGTCTGATAATTTCTCAATGCCATGCCGATGTCTCCAATGCTTAATAGGTGGAGGTATTACAGTTCCTTCATCTACAAAGTAGATTTCTTGGTCTGTCTCTTGTTGGTCTACGATGAGCGCATTCCAATTTTGCTTTATGCCCAATATACCCAGTATTATCTCCACTTTATCACCTGTATGGCAGCCATCAAAGCGAGTAAGATTTAATTGGATTAGAGGCGGCTTCAAGGCTAAAAAGAGATCCTTATCAAATCTAGCAAAGACTGTTTTATAGTTTTCCTCTACTTCTGTGGCGATTAATATTCTCATGTAAACTTTGTGGGTGAATGTCTATACAACAAGGAAAGATAGACACTGTTTAACACTAGGACAACTCTAAACAAAATCGTTGGAATCATCATTTAAGATAATATCTAGGATTTGCCTTACATCCTCGTAGGTATCCATTATTTCAGTAGCAGGAATTTGTTTCCCTAAAAAATAGATTAACAAATAATCGCCTTCTGCTTCTATAGTTATATTGGGCAATGAACTCAATTGAGCGAAAAACTTAGGTGTCAACGCGGATTCTAAATCTTCAGTGCTGCTTGTTTCCAAATTATATGCATTATGAAAATCCTCTTGTTCTGGAAAAGCTCTTTCTTTTCCTTTAAAGAAGTTCCCCACTTGGTTAAGCACTCCCTTAGGTGAAATTTGAAACTTTGGAACAACTAGATCTGGACAATCGATTTCAAAAATGCTAGTCTTTTGTGTTTTGATTTCACCCCATCTGATGTAGTCGTATATCCGGACACTTGCATTTAATTCGCGATCTTTCTTTCTTAGAATCCCTTTAAAGCGTTTATCCTTCTTCCCTCTAAAAATGTAAAAATTTTTAATCAAATAATCTTGGTCGGAAAACTTTTCCTTACTTGTAAAGATGAATCTATTTATATCGGCAATTTGTTCCAATTCATTTAATCGACCATTTGAAACTAGCATATCCTTTAGGTCATCGAAAAATGCTTCCATGATTGTTTTTTAATTTTAAGTCTAGCATTTAGTTTAGCAATAAAAAAGCGACGTGCAATCCTCAGATGCACGCCGCTTTTTTATTTCATTTATCTCTTTATTGTACAAATAACATCATCGTTAAGTGTGCATTATCTTTTATTGCTTCTACAGAATAAACACCATTGGTATACTTGCTTACATCAATACTTAATTGTTGCTGCGGCTCTTTTTGCTCAAACACTACTCTACCCAAAGCGTCGATTACTCTTACAAGATCTAAGTTCTCTTCGCTATTAATGTTTAAGGTTTGGTTTGTAGGGTTTGGAAACATGTCAACTCTAGTATTCAGCACCTGTAGTGTACTACTTAATTCAAGACCAATATCATTAGAAGAACGAGGCAATAATTGATACCCGCCATCTAAAGGAGTCGAATTATCAAACTGCCCACCTATTCCGATGATAAATATACGTTGACTTTCATCATATGGAGGTGGAAGTAAAAATAAATCAACATTATTATCAATTCTTATTTCAAATTCATTTGTTCCATCTGTTACTGCAAAATTAAACCCAGAGGTGCCGCCTCCCCACTCATTAATATCTACAATTTGAACTTGACCTATTTCTACTAGTTTCGACTCAGTTCCCTCATCAAGAATTTGAGTAGAAATTGGACTTAATAATACATTTCCCGTTGAAATCAACTCAATCACATCCGCGATAATTTCCGTCAATCCATTAAACTGAGTGATTTCCCCTCTCACGCTTACTTCATCTCCTTCCGTTACAGTATAGCCCAAATCAGGATCACCACTAAATACCGCAATCCCATCACTATTACCATCTATGATAGTAAACAATACTCCACTATCAGAAAGGTTAACTCCGTATACAGTACCTATCAATTCACAAGTAGTTCCTATAGAGTCAGCAACACCCATTGCATCTTCGGTCGTTACCGTTCCAATATCAAGCAATGGAAATTCTACTTCACATTCAACTGTCAATGAAACTTGAGCTTCATCAAAATCATTAAAAGTCTCTACGCTATATGTAAATTCAGAAGTCCCACAATAACCTTCTTCAATAGTCACTACAATTGAAAAAGTATCTGTAACGGTTACATTCGGAAAAATAGTACTCCCTACAATATTAACCTCTACAATATCTTCCGGAGCAAAATCATTCGAAATAACATCAAGCACTACTTCAGTTGTGCCAAATGGAAATGTAAATGAATCATCTTGCGCCATAAGCTCTGTTGGAACCATCATACTATATGTCCCAATCGGAAATGGCGTTGGCGCTAAAGCATTTGTAGCAGGTCCTTCCAAAGCATCAATACCCCCATAGGTCCAGTTCCCTACTAAAAAGGTAGTACCATCTGGACCTGTACCTGCATTACGATAGGCCCATCCATCTAAGTATTCCCAAGTCGTTCCTGTACCGTCCATATCTATATCCCCAAAAACATCTAATGGCTGCGCATTTTCAAATAACTCAATAGCGTCATCTCCATTCACATTGATAGAAGGAAAAACAAAACTAGTACTCTGTCCAAAGTAATCCGCAAACTCTGTACTATCTTCTACCAGATAAATAAACTCTCCTGCTGATAGGCTCTGTGCAGGGAAAGTGTACTCTACGCCGTCAGATCCGTTTCCATTATTTACAACACCAACACCATACACACTCAGGTCTGGTATGTCATTCAAGGCAAAAAACTCAGCACCCTTTGTTCCAGCGAAACCAGGCTGCGCATCAAATACACCGGTGATGATTAAGTCTTCTGTTAGAGGTGTATCATTGTCAATTATATTTACACTTATCTCATTGGTTAATGAAAGATATTCATCTGTAAAGGCTTCAAAAGACAGAGTCAATTGTTCGTCCATCTCTAAATCAGAATCATCCAAAATCTCCAACTGTACATTAATCACATCAATAGTATCTGTATCAATCAAAAATGTAGAAGTCAATAAGTTAAAATCGGAAACATCTGTCGTTCCATTACTAGCTGTAATCGTCAAGTTAACTTGACCCTGCATACCACGATCTACATAAACTGGAATGT
>CAYWOZ010000099.1:0-12039 GCA_964458675.1 uncultured Saprospiraceae bacterium | reverse complement strand
GCTGTAGGAGTAGTAAAATTCATCTTAGGAATATTCTGCTTAGAATCCTGAATCTTCCCAAATTGTGCCTCATACTTCTTGATATTATCATTCAAAGCGAGCAATAAACGCTTAGCATGCAATGGAGTCAATACTATGCGAGATTTCACTTTCGCTTTAGGCACATTAGGCATCATTCGTATAAAGTCTACCACAAACTCACTATTGGAGTGAGATATAATGGCTAGGTTCGAATAGGTACCCTCCGATATGTCTTCTGGTAAGTCTATATTGAGTTGCCCTTTCTTGGCTGTAATTTGGCCTTTTTTGGCTGTTTCTTTCTTCTCTGGCATAATTTTTCTATATTTAAGCTTTAAAGCAATGATTTCTAAAACAAAGCTAATCATTCTTACCTTTTATACGGTCAATACCATTTATGTTTTAAGATGTCGAGTGATAATTTTGTAAATTCAAAACATATAAGATTTAAAATCTGCTAAATGATGCAAGAATATTTCGAAAGTAATAAAAGCCTTTGGAATGCTAAAGTGCCTTTCCATGTGAATGCAGACTTGTATAACATGGAAGATTTCATGGCTGGAGAAACCTCATTAGATAAGGCGACTATTGCTCATTTAGGGGATGTGAGGGGTAAAAGGATTTTGCATCTACAATGCCATTTTGGGCAAGATAGCTTATCTCTTGCTAGAATGGGAGCAAAGGTCACTGGATTAGATATCAGTGATGTCGCAGTCGATAAAGCAAGAGAGTTAAATGATACCTTAGGTCTTGATGCGCAGTTTGTATGTTGCAATGTTTATGATGCAAAGGAGCATATCAAGGAAAAATTTGACATTGTATATACGTCCTATGGTACTATAGTGTGGTTACCAGATTTGGATAAATGGGCAGATGTGATTCAACATTTTTTGCTGCCAGATGGTAGATTTCTATTCCTTGATTTTCATCCCGTTTTGGATATGTTGAATTGGGATACCTGTGCTTTTGAATATGATTATTTCAATCGAAAAAAACCATATCTAGAAATAACTGATGGCACCTATGCAGATAGCAAGGCAGATATTAAAATGAAAGAATACTTTTGGACGCACAGTTTGATGGAGGTGATTCGGGCTTTGCAAAGTGCGAATTTGACAATGAAAGATATGGCGGAGTATGATTATTCTCCCTATGATGTATTCGGTGAAATGATAGAGCGTAGTCCAAAAGAATTCACTATGAAAAAGATTCCAATAGCCTTTCCCTACTTTTATGTATTAGTGTATAAGAAGTAAGTAGTGCTAGAATGTCTTTATAATTCCTTGATAATCAAGCAACTGTAAATGCCTTTATATCGTTAAGAGTATTTTCGTATATTTGAGCATATTTTAAGAAAGTGATACCCAAAACCAACACTTCTAAAATAATCTATAGCAGCAGAATTATCCTAGGGCTTATCTTGTCCCTAACGGTAGGAGCTTGTAGTCTCTATCATGTAGAACCTCCACCAATACCCGAAATAATAGCACAGTATCCAATGGACGAGGTAGGTAGAGATACCTTTCAAAATAAGCTTTCGGACCTATACACACCTGTCTCAATAAAGCATATAGATTTTCCAAAGATTACGGACAGTCTTATGATTGCTTTGAAGCATCATAAGAAACTATTGAAGATTAGAAGGCAAAAACAAATACAAGTTCTGGACAATCTTGAGATTACTGTGCAGGACATGGAGCGCACTATTGAGACCTTGATGCAAATCAAAACGCAGCCAGATTCAATCGAAAACTTAATAGCCTATCAGATAGCTGGCGAAAAAAAATCAGGGAATGTGAAATACACAGGATATTATACTCCACTTATTCAAGTCAGTAAAGAAAAAACGGATGTCTTTAAATATCCTATTTACTCAAAGCCGCACCACTTTATTGGTAAGATGCCTGATAGAAAGGCCATCGATTTTGAAGGAATATTAGAAGGTCAAGGCTTGGAATTAGCCTATGCTAAGGATAGACTTGATATTTACTTCATGCAGGTGCAAGGTTCGGGCTATGTGCAGTTTAGAGATGGAAGTACACAGACATTTGGCTATGGGGGATCAAATGGTCACCCTTATAGAAGTATTGGGCGGTTTCTTAAAATGAATGAGTATAAAATAAGTAGTATTTCAGAATCTGGTATAAGAACCTTTTTCTCTAAAAGACCAGACTTACTCTCTACTATTCTTCCAGCTAACTCCAGCTATTCTTTTTTCAAGCCTAGGAATACTCCACCCAAAGGTGCTGGACACGTTCCCTTGTTGAGTGGAATTTCTATGGCGGTGGACAGAAGGTATATTCCACTGGGCGCAACAGCTATCGCAAGCATACCACGATACGATGAAAAACAGACACTCATTGGACATGAATTAAAGATTTTATTGGCTCAAGATGTAGGAGGAGCCATTAAGGGAGCGGGGCATATTGACCTGTATATGGGTGACGAAACTGATGCAAGGGAACAGGCCTCCCGATACTTTCACTATGGAAAACTATGGTTATTAATGCCTACAGAATCACTTTCAAAACCTATAGTAACTGCCTCAACATCAAAAGATATAAGTATTTAAAAAATACTTATATATTAAATTGACATTTTTCTATTACTCCCGTATATTTGTTTAGTAAACTTGTTTCTCTGACTATGAAAATTGGTTTACGCATAGTTTTAATCCACGAACATTTAAGTATCCATGAGTGCAGAAGGGCAGTCCCAATCGGACAATTCCGGCAAACAAAAGAATGGTAGACAGAGGCAATTTGTGCTCAAAAAGGCGATGTCTAAGCTGCCTGCACCAAGCAATGACAACTTCTTGTTAATGATGTTATTTGTGATGGGCCTATCTGGATTTGCCTACATTCTCACCGCACCTTTAGGGAAAGATATTAATAAAAGCTCTATCCTTGACAAGATTTTCATGGGAGAGGAAAGCAAGTCCATGACTTCCAATTTTATAAAAAGCAACTTGCTCAAAATTCATGGTGATGCGATTGAAAATTCACCCATGTATTTCAATTTTCAAGGCCTTGCTCAAGGATATGAATATGAAATCAATTTTGGAGATCAATGCACCAGCACGATCGATAAGGATAAGATGGTACATGTGTATAGTAAGCCTGGCACGTACAAAATTGAATTAAAAAAGATAGCTAGAGGTCATATTTATACAGTGCATTGCGATTATATCAATATCCAATAAGCTTTATTGTAAACCATGTCTAGGTCAGGTCCTAAGACAACTTTTTCTCAAAGCTTCGGTTTAGTATACATCTGCCAGGAAAAAATAGGTTTTGGTATTCAAATAATTTATTCCTAATTTAGAGAACTAAGCAGAACTATTTGTTAGATAACATTAAACATATAATTGAGAAACAGGCCTTTGGAGTCTGTGACTATATAGGAAAGAAGATGGGAATCGCTAGCGCAAGAGTAAGATTATACTTTATCTATTTAACTTTTGCGGCACTAGGCTCCACTGTCCTGGTGTACCTTTTTATTGCATTTTGGATCAATGTAAAAGCCTATATCCGCCAAACTAAAAGCTTTATCTGGAACGATTGAAGCACAAGTCTTCACTTTTTTTAATTCTTCCCTTACTGTTCGAATACGTATTGTATAATATTAGCCCCCATACGTAGTGCTTGTGTACGAAGTTCCTGAGGATCTTTATGTACTTCCTGATCTTCCCAGCCATCACCGAGATCCGCTTCTACACTATAAAAGCAAATCAGTCTACCTTCATAGATCAGTCCCAATCCCTGAGAGGGTTTGTCGTCGTGCTTGTGGATTTTGGGTACCCCGTCTTTAAACTTAAAACGCTGATTGTAGATTTCGTGAGAGAAGGGTAATTCTTCAAACTCCAATTCTGGAAATACTTCCTTCATCGCAATTCGTACAAACTTGTCCATTCCATAGTTGTCATCAATATGCAGAAAGCCACCAGCAAGCAAATAGTTACGTAGATTTTCTGCATCCGAAGCGGAGAAAACTACATTTCCATGCCCCGTCATATGCAGCCAAGGATAATTGAATAGATCCGCTGAGCCTACCTCTACAGTAGCATAGTCTCTTTCAAAATTGGTCCCAAGATTTTCATTGCAAAATCGAGCAAGATTGGGCAGGGCAGTAGGGTTGGAGTACCAGTCACCACCACCGGCGTATTTGAGTAGTGCTAACTGAAGTGGGGCGTTATCAGTAGGGATAGTAGCACTACTAAGTAGTACACAAGCGAAGAAAGAAAAAATGAATTTATACATGATTACAACGTTTGTACATTATCTAACGAAGGTACATTAAATTACGTTGTGTTAAAATCAAAAGATTATATCAGGAGGTTTAATTAATTACCAGGTTTTTTATGGTAATGATTTGGGCGCATCCCTTGGCCTGCCCGATATGCTCTGCTAGCAGGGCCGGGCTTCTTCAGGCTCGCAGGTCTGCTCGGTATCCATACGCCGAGGCCGTCGTATGGACACGGCTTTCTACGGTCGCCCCTTCCATATCCCTTGCGCGGGGAAAATATTACTAATATGTTAGTGGACTAATAAATAAGAATGCATAGTTTGATAAGATACATTGCTGGGCTACGATGTGCCGAAGATTTATTGTTTAACCTTAGAAGTTAAGCTTTTCAAGTCGCATATCTAAATACTTTTCTTTCTTATAATAATCCATAAGTACAATATATCCTGGCTTTGCTCTAAGCACTGATGTCTTAGCACCTTTTCGGGTAAGCTCAATTTTGTCATGTGAGTATGTGTTGTCAATGTTAAAAACTCCACCAAAAATGTATTTACGCTTGAGTCCACCCGAATTAGACTGATTTAAGTAACCTATCATAAATCCCTCATCCGTATACTGATAAAAAGAATACCCTAATATTCCACGATTATTTGCAATCGCTGCTACTTGATTAATTGAGGCATAGCCTATTTTTTGCAAGGTGTTTTTATTTTCCGCTTTTTCGATTACTTCAATGTGTTGCACTTGAAAATCCTTATCTAGTTCCATTATGATTAAATGACCAGTTTTGAAAATTAAACCCCCAGCATCTGCAGCATTCAAACTACCATTTACATTCATATTTACTTGTTCTGCTATTGCATACGTATGTCCATTTTTACCTGTAACAAATTCATGTATTATAAAATCACCTGCATCTTTACCATTTTTTAGCTTAAGCTTCTTGCCCTTCCAATCAAAAGTGAAAATATTCTGTACTTCTCCTTTTTTGTTTAAGACATACTTGATTAAACCTATAGGAGCAGAATTTTTGCTCTTTTTCTTGGAATACAGAAGACCATAAAGATTGATTTTTTCTCCATCTGGAGAGGCTTCACCGTTTAGAATATTAGCATTGAAATCTAAATTGTTTAGATTTGTATTGAATATTTGTTTTCCTGTTTTAAGGTCAACTCCTTGAAAGTAATATTCGATATCTTTTGTCAATAGAATGCTTTTCTTAGATGTAACTAGGTTTACAACTATATCTCCAGCGGTACAAAGGTTGTTCAAGAATTGAACCTTGTCGGGATTTGATTGGATTGAAAAACTATTCTGTAACTTATTATCTGGAATATAATTTGCTGAATAACCGAGTTTCTTATTATTGAATGGAATGGTTTGCATATACCCAAATCCAGGAATGCTTGTAAGTCCTTGTTCTCTAAATGATGGATGACCACCAATATCTACATGGATGTATTCAAAAGATTTTTTTAGCTCTTTAGTTTTACTTGACAGTTGATTGCCTTCAAAGTCGAATATTTTTGTAATAATTTTCTTTTCTGTTGGTACAAAAAAGCGAAATGCTAAACTCCTTCCATTAGATATTCCATTCAATAAATTGGCAGATTTATTTAACGTAATCTTATGTTCCCAGACTTTATTTAATTCTGTATCAAGTATACGGATAATAAAATCCTTATCTCCTTTCTTCGCTTTATTTGACGAATAAAAAATATAGTATCCTTCTACTCTATCTTTATTCAACAGTGGGCCAGAAGCTTGAACTTCAACTGATAAAACATCTTCTATTTTATGTCTTTGCGCATTCAATTGTAGATGAAAACCAAGGCAAAATAGTAGGGTAAAAAATTGAAGTTTTGTTTTCAATATCTGTAAATCTAAAAAAGGTTGGAAATCGCTGATGCTATTTCCAAACCTAGAATTAATAAGTATACTAAAAATTGATCTTTTCAAGATGCATGTCTATTGCCTTCTCTTTCTTGTAGTAATCCATCAATAAAACATATCCTGGCTTACCTCTTAGGATATTAGTTTGAACTCCTTTTTGGGTAAGTTCAATTTTGTCATAAGAGTACTCATTGTCCACATTGGTAACACCACCAAAAATATACTTACGCTTTAATCCGCCTCCTCTTTCTCTATTGACATAGCCTATCATAAAGCCTTCATCTGTATGTTGACAGTATGAATAGTCAAAATAGCCGCGACGCTCAGCTAATAACCCAACTTGACTTACTCCACCAAATGGAGTTCCCGGTAGGGTATAGCTATTTTGTTGCTTCTCGATTAATTCTATTCCTTGTACATTAAACTCTGGATCCAATTCAATGACAACCATGTCATCTACCTTAAAGGTGAAATTATTACTTCCTCCGCTTGCTAAGCCTATTACAGAACCTACTATAGATGCACCAACGTTTATATTTAATTGTTCTGCTATGATGTACGTGTTCCCATTATCTCCAGTCATAAATTCATGAACAAAAAGATTTCCAGCTTCTTCTCCGTCATCTAGCTTTATGCTTTTTCCTCTCCAGTCAAAGGTGTAACTATTTACGACTTCACCTTTTTTGTTCATGATAAATTTAATCATACCCTTAGGTTTAGAAGTTATTTTTTCCCCTTTTGGAAAGTTAAGTCCATAGAGAATAAAGTTTTCGCCATCAGGAGCAGTCTCTCCATTAAGGATCATCGTGTTGTATTTCAAACTTTTAAGACTGGTTCTAAATGTTTGTTTTCCAGTCTTAAGATCTACCCCTTGTAGATGCATATCCATATCTTTTGCTGAAAGCGCTTTTTGTCTAGTCATGATTAGATTGACAACCAAGTCGCCAGCAGTACAAAGATTATTAGCATTTTGAAATTTATCAGAATCCGATTTTTTTGAAAAACTTTTCTGAGTTTTATTATCTGGGATATAATTTACGGAATACCCAAATTTCTTTTCTTTGTATGGGTTGATTTGCATATAGCCATAACCAGGAATACTAGTCAGTCCTAATTCTCTGAAAAAAGTGCTGCCTTTTTCACCCAAAGTAGCTATTTCCATTGCCTTTTTTACCTCTATAGTTTTACTAAACAATTGATTGCCTTTAAAGTCGTATCCTTTAGTTATGATTTGTTTGTCCTTTGGAACAAAAAATCGAAAGGCTAAGCTGCGGCCGTTGGACACACCATTCAAGAGTGTAGCTGTTTTGTCCATAGTGATCTTTTTGTCCAAAACCTTATTCAATTCAGTATCCAAAATTCGGATCACAAAATTCTTGTTCCCTTTTTTGGCTTTACCTGAAGAATAGAAAATATAATATCCTTCTACTTTGTCCTCATTCAATATTACTCCAGAGTTCTTGACATTAACTGATAATACGTCTTCTATTTTGTGGTCTTGAGCATTCAGCTGCAGACAGAGCCCAATACAGAATAATAATGTAAATAATTTAAATCTAATTCTCATTGTATATTAATTTCTAGTTATTAAAATTTTCTTTTAAAAAAACGGACTGTTTGGATATTTAGAATCGAATGTTGATTTGACTGAATCAATTGATTCACCGTTTATATATTTCAATTTTATTTGAAGCGCTTCTATTGCTTCATGATTATCATGCGAAAAATCAATGTTTTCGTTTATCCAAACATTTACTAATTTTGACAGCTTAGAGAATGGAATATTATCTAAGAAAGTAGCTACCTCAAAAACGTGATCTTTCATTTTGGTATTTGGATTGGGGATGAAAGAAGAAGCCTTATGATTTTTTTTGGCTACAATAATATCGCATAAGACATTGCCAAGTAAGCTTTTAACAAATACGTTATTTTCGTTTAATTCATATAATTGAAAACTCAGTATTAGTGCATTAAATTTGTCTGTGATTTCATAACTGTGTTTGAGGATTTCCAAGTCAAAACCTACAGTTTGCTTACACCATTCTGCGTCAGTGTTTTCTTCACTTTCTTTGCTTCCAAGTGCTAATAATTGCTCAATTCTTAAATCTGTATCAGGGTGTGTTCTGTATTTCTCTATTTCAGCTTCGCTTGGTTTTATGAGAGATAAGCCAGATAGTTTAGTTATAGTCCATTTCGGATTCCATTCTATTTCTGGACTAAAAAATATTTTAGCTAGATTGGGTGTCGGGTATTTTCCATGATCTATATGTTTTAATATTTTCATAGCTTCCGTTGCTTGCTCAGCTGGGAAGCCCGCTTGAATGTAGAATGCATATCCTATTTTATCTGTTTCGATTTCATTAGCGCGGCTATGTTTGGACTGGTTAAGCGAGTTTTCATCGAGCAAGTTAAGCAGTTCTTCTCTTGCTTCCGCTTCATCCTTAGATGCACTTTTAACCTTTTTCTTAAGTTCATCACTGTTCATAAAATCGACTGCTTTTTTCATTTTTTTATTGACGTGATTCATGTGGTGATGAGCCAGTTCATGCGCCATGATGAATGCAATCTGATTTAGGTTTTCCATTTTACTTAAGAGGCCCAGGTTTAGCATTAGGGTGCCTTCTCCAAAGCAGGCTGCATTAGGATTGCCAGTACGATGTATGACCCAGTTGATCCTATTTTTATTCTTGATGTCGTTGGCGGCTATTAGTTTTGCTCCAAGTTCTTCAATTTGTTTTTTCAATTTTTCTTCATAGTAAAAATGACCTTCTTCAGCCATATAGGTTAGGCGCCTTACCCGATTGGTGTAATACTTCTTAAGATCTTTATTATGTTGTTTGTTTAGATTTGAAATGTCTTTCTCTAAGTATGCACCTATTTCTTCTGTATAAGAGTTGATTTGGTTTTCGTTTATAGATACCTCTAATGGCAATGCATGATTGTGCAATGGTGACTGACAGGTTTGTCCAGTTACGATACTGACGTATAAAATGAATATAAATATGAAATATGGGGTGGTTAGGGGACTCATTCTTAGACTAAATTTGTTTATTTACCTTCTTTATTTTATTAATATTCTACAATGTATGCAATTATTGCGCCTAATGAAAATGTATTTGCATCCAAAAAATTATCCTGTTTGACTTGGAGTGGTTTAGATATATGATATATTTTTGATGTGATAAAAATTTTCTGACAAACACCTATTTCTCAAGCCTAGCATTTTGTTACCGATATTTTATCAATGATTTGGACGCATCCCTTAGCTTGCCCGACACGCTCTGCTGAGGGGACCGGGCTCCTCCAGGCTCGCAGGTCTGCTCGGTATCCATGCGCCGAGGACGTCACATGGACACTGCTTCCTACGGTCGCCCCTTCCATATCCCTTGCGCGAGGCTGTTACGAATGTTTAAGTCGCGAAATTCCAAGTCTTGATTTTCAGATATTTATGAGACATATTTGAGAGATTTCAACACTTACGTAAAAGCCTTGCACGGGGAAAAGTGTTGTAATTTATGAATGGGTTCATTATCAGAATAGCAACAGATTGTTATGTAGGGGCATATGATAATGTGCCCCTACGGGCAATGTATTTTATTCGACCAAATGATCGGTCATTTCTATTTCTGGATTTTTTGGATTGGGTCCCCATTTATTGGTGCCTGGTTCACTATCTGAACATGCAAGAATTAAACTATAAATAGGGACTAATAAAAACCACCCACTCTTGCCAGCATCGTGCATACGTCTAACTCCGACAGCTAGCGATGGAATAAGAGATCCTAGTACAAATATCAAAACTAAGAAGGATAATGAAAGCATTTCAGTAGCTCCGAGAATACCAGCGAGTCCAAAATAAATAATTAGAAAAAATAACTGAAAATACCAATACGCTTTTCTTCTTGATCGGCCTTTAAAGTTTGCGTAATTCTGAAAGGCATCTAAGAACCATTGAAATCCTGATTTATTTTCCATTTGATTGTTTTTGTTTGCTGATATAAATTGAGAATTTACACCAACAGCGTGTGATGAATAATTTCTAATATCGCTTTTTTATTTGGAATGGACAAATGTTATAATAAAAATTTAACTCGCGTCGAATTAAATATCGGTTATTTAAATCTAAGAAAGATATTAATATTGCTGTGTCATCCCAGACTCGTCAACCATCTGAGCCTGATTACCATTTGTGGTAAAACTTAATTCTGTCCAGTCGCTTCCTTTTATTCCTTTTAGCAAAAGGGCATTTTCTTTTTTCGTTACGGTGAAAAGAAAGTCACTAAGTTCTTCGAGTTTTTCATGGTTTTGATTTACTACTTCAGTCATACCATATTCATCTACTGCCTGGGTTTGATTGTTCTTTAATGTAAAAGAAAGATTTTTCCAGCCAGTACCATTTATTCCTTTAAGCACAACTCCATCTTCTGTATTTTGAATAGAGAACTTAAATGCTTCTAAATCTTCTTGATTCGTATTTGTAGAACAGTTGAATGTAAGAGAGAATAGAAGGATGAACAGGCTTGAAGTGCATTTGTAGAATGTAGACATAATATAACTTTTGTTTAAGTGAACTTAAATATAAAAAAAAATATTCAAATTTTCGGAGAATTCGATTTGCTATATTGGATACAGCAGACGAATTACAAGCAAAATCCAAAGCAAGCCGCTAGGCGCGCAGAGCTGAGGGATCGAAAGTATCTCGATTTTTTCAATCGAGAGTGCGTAGCACGGGAGCGAACGCGGACTACGATAGAGCCCGACCTCCTTAGAGGGCAGCCCCAAAACAAAATCAACTTATGAAATGGATTGAAGTGTGTGGATGATGCTGATGGCATGTACGCCAGCAGTCTCCGTGCGTAATCGTTCTGTACCTAAACCCGTGGATTGGAAACCAACATTTAATGCAGCTTGAACTTCCTCATTATGAAAGTCGCCTTCGGGGCCGATCATGATGTGCACGTGTACGTCTACGCTAGATTGATATGTATTGACGAGGTGCGGATTGCTGTCATAAGCACAATGGCAAATGTGTTGGCTACCAGTAAAGGATTGTCGCAAGTAATTTTTTACTGAGGTGAGTGCATGGAGCTTTGGTAAATACGTTTTCTGAGATTGCTTGGTGGCGGATAAAATAATTTTTTGGAGACGTTCTGGTTTGATCACTTTGCGCTCGCTTCGCTGACATAATAGGGGAGTAATGCTGCTGATACCTAGTTCGCAGCATTTCTCGATGCACCATTCTAAACGACTGATATTCTTAGTAGGGGCAATGGCTAAATGAATCTGGTATGGCGAGGGAGGCATGTGCTTGGTCTCCGTGATAGTTGCTTGGACATGCTGTTTGCTGATCTGCTGAATAGTGGCAGTATGAAGATTGCCCATACCATCAAAAACTTGTATAGCGTCCCTCATTTGCATCCTTAGGACTTTGGCGCAGTGTCTAGCTTCCTCTCCCTGTAGCTGGATTAACTGTCCCTCTATACTGTCTGAATAGAACCAATGCATACGGCAAATGTACGCATTGCAACTAATCTATAGAACTGTGGTTTATGTTTATACCTCTTAATATGGCGATTAGGCGAAAATTAAAGCCTATAAGGCAAAAGAATATTACCTTTGGGCGCGTTTTAGAGCATATTGGTCGCACAAAACGTATAAATAAAGCAAAATTAATAGATGGGTATATTAATAGTAGTCGGACAGTTGTTTCTAAGTCTTTCGATTTTAATCGTACTGCACGAATTTGGGCACTTTCTGCCAGCAAAGCTATTCGGGACTAGAGTGGAGAAATTTTATCTCTTTTTCGATCCTTGGTTCTCTCTTTTTAAGTTACCAAAGGAGAGACGGAATACGGTATCGGCTGGCTACCATTGGGGGGCTATG
>CAYWOZ010000098.1:0-12042 GCA_964458675.1 uncultured Saprospiraceae bacterium | reverse complement strand
GGTAATGATTTATATATCCATTAGTTACATAGTGTAAACCTAAAGGCTAGTCCAATTTTCTGTTTTTATAGTTACTTCTGATGTCAGCTCATCCAAAGTCTTAGGCTTATTCATTGTGATTAATCAAAACAATACTTAACGTATCATATACAATATGTCAACTACTTGCCAAATACAACTACAATTTGGGGCTTAGCCTCATTTTATAGATATTGTATTTCTATCTTACTATCATTAAATGTCAATTGACCCAAAACAAGGAGACCATCAGCTGATGCAGCAAATCAAAGCTGGTGATAATCTAGCGTATGATACGCTGTTTAAAAAGTACTACTCGTATCTGTGCGTGGTGGTCATGCGTATGACCCAAAGTAAGGAAACGGCAGAAGATGTGGTTCAGGAGGTGTTTTTAGAGATTTGGAAGAAAAGGGAAGGGATTGAAATAAAAAATGCAGTCAAATCTTATTTGCATAGATCAGTAGTCAATAAGACGCTAAATAAGATTAGAAGCAAAAAGCTAAATTTTGATCAAGAAGAGGATACATTAGATCAAATTCAAGCGAACCAGTCTTCACCACTTCAAAATATGCAGGGTGAAGAACTGCAACAGGTGATAAAAAATGCTTTTGAAAGCTTGCCAGAGAAATGCAGAATTGTGTTTTCAATGGTCAAGTATGAAGCATTATCGTATAAAGAAACAGCGGAAAAGCTGGAAATATCAGTTAAAACCGTTGAAAATCAGATGTCAAAGGCGCTTCGCATAATGAGAGAAGCGATATTTAAATATAAAAAGGATTGAGCATAGGGGTAATACCAAATATTGGTGTCCTATAATAGTACGACTAAAGTGTATATGACTGAAAATAAGATAATAGAGATTTTAATGAAGCAGGCCCATACGGAGCTTAGCCAAGAGGAGAGTGGTATCTTAAACTCATTTCGAGCCCTATCTGCCCAAAACGAGGCTTTTATAAAGGAGAACCAGCTTATTTTAAATAATATGCCTTCTTTCGAGGAGACTGAGCATATGTTTGATGCAGAGCAGGCGCTTGCGAAAGTGAGTGAGGTCAAATCTCCTTCTGCTAAAATTATAGAACTAAAGCCTTCACATACTATTGCTAAGCCGAAAAGGAATAATAGTTATACCTGGATGGCCGCAGCAATGGTAGTTATCGGATTAGGAACTTTGGTATATACTTTCTTAGGTAATCAACCGAATACTTTGGTATACGCGGCAGGAGAAGAAATAAAAACAATCTCTCTTTCTGATGGATCTGAGGTAAAGCTTAATAAGCATAGTACATTGACCCTAGCAGATGGATTTGGAACACATCTTCGTGATATGACCTTGGAAGGGGAAGCCTATTTCAAAGTCCAGAATAACGATAATCAACCTTTCACGGTGAATGCAGGGCCAATAAAAGTAGAGGTAATAGGAACAGAATTTAACGTAGATAATAGATCATCCCATAATGAGGCTAACGTTTTTGTGCATGAAGGTAAAGTCAAAGTAACCAATCCCAATTCAAGAACAAAAATATTGCTTACCGCTACTGAATCGGTAAGCCTGAATAAGAACACCAATGTGTTGATAAAAGACGAAATAGCTCAGGTAAATACTACTTCATGGATGACTCAGAAGTTGAGCTTCAATAAGATTTCATTAAAACAAGCTATAGAGGATATTGAAAATCATTTTGACATTACCGTCACCTTGGATAATGAATCATGTGCCACACAACCTTACACTTCACTATTTAATGATCCCAAACCTGAAGAAGTATTAGAGACTATCTCTGCTGCTTTTGATTTCCAATTTATAAAAAGTAGTGACACATCTTATCAGTTACTAGGAGGAAAATGCGAATAATTTAGATCTCTTTATCTTGTTTATGTAATAATACCGTTAACTTATTAGAATTTGACCCTTAGTGGGATAGTTTCTGATGCTTTAAACGTATATTATGTACCAGTTGCATTCTAAAGTGTAAATGGTATTACATTATAAACAACCTTGTATGAGGCTACTTTTATCTACACTCATTTTCATTGGCTTTACCATTTCTTGTTTTGGACAATCTCCCATCAATAAGAAAATGTCATTTAAGGCCTTTGAGACTAGTGTAGAGGATGCCATAATAGATCTTAGTATCCAGTCTGAAATTAATATCGCTTTCAACAATTCAATATTACCTTCTGACAAAATTATATCTGTAAATCTAAGGGATACCCACTTTAAAACTGTGCTTAAGACCATCCTCGATGAGACCAATGTTTCATTCAAGCTAGTCTCGAATCAAATCATTCTATTTAGAGAAAATACACGTTTACTCAGTTCCATCAATATCAAAGGGTTTATTGAAGACAGGACTACAGGCGAAAGATTGGTAGGTGCAAACATATACAATCCTAATAATGCTTATGGTACGGATAGCAATGAATATGGCTATTTCAGTTTTAATGGGGTGCCGGATATAGATAGCATCTATATTTCTTACCTAGGTTATGAAACCGAAAAATTACTTCTTAGTCAGGAGTCTAGTCAAGAACTAATCATAAAACTAAATCCCTCTTATATAGAAACTGTGGTGGTGACTGCGAGCGATGATGCCGAGGATTTTTTAAGAAGGCCTTCTTCAGGAGTTGATAGATTAGACCTAGGCAAGATCAAAAAAGTAGTAGGCATTGGTGGAGAAGCGGACATATTTCAATCCGCATATCAACTAAATGGAATAAAGACGGGAGCAGATGGAGTAGGGGGGCTACATGTCCGTGGCGGTAATCTGGACCAAAATCTAATATTGCTTGATGGGGCACCTGTATATAGACCGGAGCATGCCATTGGGGTATTATCGATTTTTAATTCGGATGCGATTAGTAGTGCAAAAATCTACAAAGGAAATTTTCCTGCCAAATATGGAAGTAGACTTTCTTCAGTTTTAGATGTGCAAACCAACGAAGGAAACAATCAAGAATTTGAAGGAAAATTATCAGTAGGATTACTTGCCGCAAAAGCTACTTTACAAGGTCCAATTGTAAAAGATGTGGCTTCCTTTTTTGTTTCTTATAGAAGATCGTTGACGGATATTTATTTACCTAAGATCACAAGAACGGTGGCTGAGCGTGACGGTATAGATGGATTTTCCAATTATCTTTTCGATGACCTCAATGTAAAAACCAATTTCAGGATAGGTAAAAAAGATAGATTCTATTTTACTTATTACAGTGGCAAAGATGATTTTATTAATGAGAAACAGCAACCTGATTTTCAAATTGTTTCTGGAACTTCCGATGGTACTGTGTTGAATGGTACTATTTCCGACTCTAATACAGATTCTCTTCGTTGGGGAAATCAGTTGGCTTCTTTTAGATGGAATCATTTATTTGGAGATAAAATATTTACAAACACAACTGCTTATTTGTCCAGATATAGTTTTGATTCTTTTGAGATATTTAGATCAGAAGGTGTATTTGATAATGGATTAGAGGACCTTATTTTTGAAGAAAGTGCATTTACTTCTGACGTAAATGATATTGGCATTCGAACTGATGCTGAGTATTTATATTCTGACAGACTGAATTTTAAGTTTGGAGGTGGTCTTATAAGCCATACTTTAAAGCCAGGGTCTTTTCGGAATGGTACAACCCTGGAGGATGTAAATATTCCTCAGTTAGCATTAGATAGTGTAGACTTAGATATAGAAGAGTTATTGAATATACAATCCCTTGATTCCTTCGACGGCTTTGCTTACATTGAGACAGGTATATCCTTAAGTCGACAGCTGTATCTTACACTCGGACTACATGGAAGGCTATGGGAGTATGATGGGTTTCAGGATATATCGATTCTTCCGAGAGTCAACTTTGATTATAGTTACAACGACAAACTATCTTTTTCCGCTTCATATTTGAAAATTGCGCAACATTTACATTTATTGACCAAATCGGATATAGGACTTCCCGGCGATTTGTGGGTTCCCTCTTCCGAAAATGTACTACCTGAAACAGCAGTCCATTATACACTAGGAATGAAGTGGAATATGCCAGAAGATATCAAATTAACTATAGAAGCTTACCACAAAGATTTTGATAACCTTGTTGAATTTCTCGAAGGAGACTCCACGAATATCATAAATGCTATAAACTATGAATCGAAAGTCACACAAGGCACTGGTACGAGCAGAGGAATAGAATTTGGACTCATCAAAAAAGGGGAACAGTTTACAGGCTCTATTAATTACACCTATTCAAAAACAGACCGCCAGTTTGATGAGATAAACGGAGGTGAGCCCTTTCCGTATCGATTTGATTTGCGTCATGTAGCGAGTGCTGGTTTTGTCTATGCCTTTAACAAAAAGTGGACTGCTAATGCTACTTGGATATATAGCTCTGGAATAAACTTGACTCTCCCTTCGCGTAAATATAATGTTCCTTCACCAGACCCTGATTTACCACCAATTTCAATCCCGATCCTTTCTGCCAGAAATGATGATAGTTTACCTGCAAATCATAGATTAGATATTGGTATGAATTATAAGGTTAAGAAAAGAGGTTTAACCCACAATTTGCAATTTGGTATTTATAATGCTTATAATAGCCTAAATCCTATCTTTTTTAGATTGAGAAGAAACCCTCAAAATACAAGCGAACTGCAATTTGTTTCAGTCAGTTTATTACCTATTACACCCTCTTTTAATTATTCCATCGAATTTTAATTCGGATTTTTTGGGATATAGAAGTAAATTAGGGGTTAAATGTGTAAAATAGCTTACATAAATAGCTATTTACCGTTTTTTTAGATATCTTTGGTAATAACGTAAATGCTAATCTTTAATGGCAAGACTTTTTAAACTTTTCTTTTTTATTTTGATTTCTGGAGCTTTCCTCTCTTGCGAGAAGGAGGTTATACTTGATTTCGATAATGAAGAGCAAAGTCTAGCCATATTTAGTTTATTTTCTCCAAATAGTATTTTCAACACAGCTAATTTTGAAATAGAAGTCACTGCTACGCAAGCTATTCTTGATAATTCAGTATCAAATTATATTAATGATGCTACAGTAACCATTACTGCTGAACCCCTCAGTGAAGAGTTTCAAGTTACTTATCCTAATAATGACCCTAATAATGGTCAAGATGGAAGCGAAGACCCTGTTGAAGAACCAGAACCAGAACCAGAAGTAGAAAGTCCTCTTAAGGTGATATCAGAAGAAGCGATCTCTAGAATGGTACCAGATTCTGATAGGATAATATATCGTACGGACAATACTATTGCATCGGATGGATTTTCCTATACACTTACTGTTGAACATCCAGATTATCCTTCAATCACAGCGGAGAGCCATGTACCAAAAATTACACCTTTCAACAATCTCGATTTGAGTGACTTCAAAACAAGCAGAGAAGATCAACTGGAAGGGTTTACGAAATATTTCTCGCAGGCTTCTTTTGATTTAGACAATACTTTAGATGCACAAAAGCAATATCACCTTTTAGTATATCTAGTGTATCAATTTCCGAATGGAGATAGAGAATATGTTCCTATCACTATTGATGAGGATGTATTGTCAGAGCAAATTGGTACTGATGCGACTATTGTTAACACTGAAAACTCTACGGTTTTCTTTGGAGCACACTTTGATAATACTACATTTCAAAATGATTCTCAAGACTTGAATTTTGATATTGAATTTTCATTACATGATAACTCGTATCCCATAGCCATCAATGTAGAATTGAGAACCGTCTCTAAAGAATATCATAACTATTTTGTTGAAGGGTTTAGACTTTCACAAGCGGGCAACAACCCTTTGTTTGTTCAATCTACCAATATCTCTAATAACATTGAAGGTGGCTTCGGTGTGTTCGCTGGATATTCAGCCTTTAATGAAGAAGTTCCTTTCAGGAAGTAGACCAATCTACTACATTATACTTTTCAAAGTATTATACAATTCTATCTCCACTGCGCTAAAATCCTTATCCGCGTAGAATTCCTTTTTTACCATATGAAGCAATTCTTTCTTTTGCGCTAGTGTTGGGAAGTAAATTCCTTTATAACTCAATAGGATGGCTTTATTCTCTTCCTCTGTGTTAGCGTTGAGTTCGTCTAACAATTGATCATATACTTCAGGCTCCACTTTCTCTAATACCATATCTCTTTCTTCAGAAGTGATAATATTATCCGCCATAGCAGAGTAGAGGAGTAGGAAGGCACAGAATTCTTTATTATTCCATTTTGGATGAGGTCCTTCCTGAGGTGAGGGTGTTTGCTCCTCCATGGTCTTTTTTGATTTGTGTGTTTGAAATGAATGTATACCAAATTGATATAGCTGTTGCAAAATACTAAATCTTTGAGAATCAATGTAGTATTCTGCAAAATCTTCGACCCAGGATAGGAGTGAGCATGGAAGCTGTATTTTGATGTGTGAAGCTTTTCTAGCACTAGCTAGGCGAGGTACGAGCATAGATGGGGCTAGATATTAGCTGAACCATCATCAGACTGCTGGAATAAAACGGATAGCCTGAAATGGGCGCCAAACCTTAAAAGAAATATGATATAAGCCCTTGTTTTGTTGTCAAATATCAGATCCCCCCTGATATTGCATTTATTTATATATATTTGAAATAATTGGTTTAATCCCACCTATTCGAATGGGATTAAAAAATCGGAATGGCATGAAGGAAGTTTTAACGGTACAGGGTGTCGAGATAAAGCTGCTGAAGAAGGATAAGCAGGACTTTATCAGCCTCACGGACATGGCACGTAAGTTCAATGATCGCACAGATGTGGTGATTCAGCGCTGGATGCGTAATCGAAATACCATTGAATTCCTGGCTATTTGGGAGAAACTCAACAACGATGATTTTAATCCCACCCATTTGGATGGGATTAGAGGAGATCTCTCTCTCAACTCCTACGTATTGTCCGTAAAGCAATGGATTTCAATGACTTCTGCCATTGGAATCGAATCTAGAGCGGGTCGCTATGGAGGAACTTATGCTCATAAAGATATAGCCATGGAATTTGGGACTTGGTTGAGCCCAGTATTCAAGATGTACCTTATCCAGGAATTTCAGTCCTTAAAGAAGTTGAAGGCGGAAGAGAGCAAATCCACTCTTGAGTGGGACGTGAAAAGAGTCTTTGCCAAGGCCAATTATCACATCCATCGAGAAGCTGTGCACAAGCTACTTCCTACAAAACTAAATTCTAAAAAGAAGCAGGAGGTCGTATTTGCCAATGAAGCCGATTTGCTGAACCTAGCCCTTTTTGGGATTAACGCAAAAGAGTGGGCCATGGAAAATCCAGAATTAAAAGGGAATATTCGAGACTATGCATCCTCAGAACAGCTCCTCGTCATGGCTAACTTAGAAAGCCTGAACTCTAAGCTAATAGAGTGGGGTTGCGACCTAGAACAACGTTTTGAGATTCTGCAAAAGACAGCTTTAAAACAGTTAAGTGTTTTAGGAGATTTCAAAGGATTGGAAGATTTTGTCTAGCAGAATTTCTAGACGTATTCTTCGCCTTTCCTCTCTTTGATCAATCCAGTGATTTGTTTGATCTCTTGTTCTTTTGCTTTAGGAAAAATCAACAATACATCTTCCTCATCCACTATAATGTAATCCTCTAAACCATTCACGACAGCCAATTTATTATTCGGCAACCTGATCATGTTGTCCCTACATTCAAAGAAAAGAGCCTTATCAGAATTGGAACTATTACCATACTCATCTTTGTCAGACTCTGCATGAAGAGAAGCCCAGGTTCCAAGATCTGACCAGCCAAATTCTGAAGGAATTGTATATACATTATTCGCCTTTTCCATGATAGCATAATCTATAGAAATACTCGGTGTAGTTGGATAGGCCTTGTCTATAAATGCCTGCTCTTGGTCTGTATTGTAGTGTTCATTTCCTGCAGCAAGTATATCATAAATCTCTACAGCATTTTTTTGAAAGGCAGCCAACAGACTAGATACTCTCCAAACAAAGATTCCAGCATTCCATAAATAGGAACCAGAGGTTACAAAAGACTTGGCCGTATCAAAATCTGGCTTTTCTGTAAACCGCTCTACCTTATGCACACCATCATCATGTTCGCTAGAATACTTGATGTAGCCATACCCAGTATCTGGTCGAGTGGGAGAGATACCAAGGGTAAGTAGCGCATCATTTTTACTAGTAAAATCAAGCCCATGCTGAAGTGCATTGATAAAGGCATTTTCTTTCAATATGATATGATCAGAAGGCGCTACCACAAGGTTAGCATCTGGATTTAACGCCGCTAACTTAAGAGCAGTGTAAGCAACACATGGCGCCGTGTTGTTTCTAGATGGCTCACAAAGGATTTGATTGTCGGTGATAAACGGAAGATGTTCTTTTACCAGATTCTTATAAATACTATTCGTAACGATGAATATATTCTCCTTAGGACACAGATTGAGAAATCGATCACAAGTCTGTTGTATAAGGGATTTACCCGTACCCATGATATCTAAAAACTGCTTAGGCCTATTGACTCTACTGGCAGGCCAAAATCTAGATCCAATTCCTCCAGCCATAATAGCCACATAGTTATTCTTATTCATCTTTAAGTATATTTTTAATAACTCAATATTACTAATACGTAGATTTAATCCAACAGTTAGGTAATATTTAACCATTTTATTAGAAATAGAGTATAGGCATAAAAAAAAACTAGCCTCTTTTGAGACCAGTTTCACATTATTTCAAAAACGTATCTTTTTACTTAAAAATCAATCAAATGAACATCAAAAATTATCACTGTATTAGGATCAATACCAGATGTCCCCCTTTCACCATAGGCTAGATGACTTGGTATAAATAATCTACCTTTACCACCTTTAGAAAATAAAGGAATACCTTCTTGCCAACCACGGATAACCTGTGAAAGACCAAAAGTAGCTGCTTCACCTCTAATAATGGAAGAATCAAAAATAATCCCATTCGTAAAGTAGCCTTCATAGTCTACGGTAACAAGATCAGAAAGCTCTGGGAATTCTCCATTACCTTCTTCATCCACAACATAAAACAAGTCACTATCAGTACGTTGAGCTACGATATTATTTTCTGATAGATAGTTTTCTATCTCTTCTATATCGTCTTTAAGAATTTGTTGACCTCTATCACAAGAGAAAAGTCCAAATAGTAATAGAAAGCTGAAAGGAATTATATACTTCATCATAATTGTATTTATACAAATATAATGAGCATTTCTGGGTATTTCTAGACTGTAAGTGTAATCTATTCTACATTTAACTCGAAAGAGTATTCAATAAGCTGTTTTTCAGCTTCGTAGAGGTTTTTTAGAATGGAATTGAGTTTATGACGAGTATTGTAAAGATTAACCATAGCATCCTTATCATCTGACTTACAGAGCAATAGAAACTCATAGTGCTTTTCCAGCTGGAAGGTCACCTGGTTCATGCTTTCTAAAGTTGATATGAGTTCTTTTTCAGTCATTTGGTATTATAACTATGCAAATAAATATAGTAGCAATTCCGTGCCAAGATGTTTATTTTATGCCTTTTGGCTACATTAATGTGACAAGTATTATTGCTATTTTAGTGTTGAGACGCCCCTTTCTAGGGCCTCATCGGGAATTATTTGTTATATGATATATTTGCATTGAAGAGTTAACTTTGGACTTCTAATACTCAAACACCTTGTTATGTGCGGACGTAGTTCTTTAACAGTAAATGAAAAACAACTTGAGCTTAAGTTCGGCAAAGACTTCTATTCTGAAGATTTAGAGCGATACAATCCACTCCCAAACTACAACGTAGCACCTTCTCATAATATGCCTGTCATCAAGGCCGCTTCAGATCACTTCGATTGTATGAGATGGGGCTTGATACCTTTCTGGGCCAAAGATATGAAGATTGGATATCGGATGATCAATGCCCGGAAAGAAACCATCTTAGAAAAGAACGCTTATAAGAAAGCTGCGGTCAATCAGCGTTGTGTAGTCCCTTTTGATAGTTTTTACGAATGGAAGAAAAACGAAGGTGGGACCAAGACTCCATTCCGCATTGGCCTGCCTAATTTTGAGCTTTTTCTCATTGCAGGCTTATGGGAAAAATGGAAATCACCCACTGGTGAGGTCATTCAAAGTTTTACCTTGATTACTCAAAAACCCATAGACAAAATCTCTCACATCCATGATCGTATGCCGGCACTTATTATTCCAGGAGAAGAGCAAGCCTGGCTTGATTTGAGAATCTCACCACAGGAAGCCTTAGATAGTATCCGCCCCTTGGAAAAAGGTGAGATAGACTTCTACCCAGTCGGAAAAGAAGTTGGAAATGTGCGCAATAACGATCCTTCACTCATCAAAAAAGTAGAACAATAATTTGATTATTAAAAAAGAAAAAGGCCCAACAAGCGAAGCTTGCTGTGCCTTTTATACTAGATTTCTAAAGCCTAAAGCCTAAAGCCTAAAGCCTAAAGCCTAAAGTCTAAAGCCTAAAGTCTAAAGTCTAAAGTCTAAAGTCTAAAGTCTAAAGTCTCGGCCGCAGGCCACCCTACCAGATATTTACTCTATTCTCTGGAGCAATATACATAGCATCTCCAGGTTTGATATCAAAAGTCTTATAGAAAGCTTCCATATTTATGATTGGTCCGATTGCTCTATACTGACCAGGTGAGTGAGGATCCGTTTTGATTCTGTTCTTCATAGCCTCATCACGCATCTTAGTTCTCCATATAGTAGCCCAATTGATAAAGAATCTTTCATCTTGATTTAGACCATCTATTTTAGCAGTTTCACCTTCTCTCTTCTCATAGATTTGTAGTGCATCATATGCTGCGTTGATTCCACCAAGATCACCTATGTTTTCACCTAGAGTAAACTTACCGTTTACAAATACACCAGGCAATGGCTCGTAGCTATTGTATTGCTCTACTAATGCATTTCCACGCTCTTCAAAAGAAGCAAGATCTTCATCCGTCCACCAGTTGTTCAAGTTTCCTTCAGCATCATACTTCGCTCCTTGATCATCAAAACCATGAGAAAATTCGTGACCGATTACACCACCGATACCACCATAGTTACAAGCAGGATCTGCTTTGAAATCAAAGAAAGGAGCCTGTAAAATAGCGGCTGGAAATACAATCTCATTGTATGGAGGATTATAGTATGCGTTTACGGTCTGTGGAGACATAAACCATTCGTCCTTATCTACTTGCTTTCCAATTTTCACGATGTTCTGATCAAATCTCCATTTTCTTGCGTTCAACATGTTTCTATAGAATGACCCTCCATTCTCATAAGTATCTACTTTAAGTGAGCTATAATCTTTCCACTTATCAGGGTATCCTATTTTTACTCTGAATGAGTTCAGCTTTTCTATAGCCTTCACCTTTGTTTCTGCTGACATCCAAGGTAGATTATTGATACGATTTGCATAGGCTACTTTTAGATCCTCTACCATCTGCTGAGCAGTTGCCTTAGCTTCTGGTGGAAAATATTCTTGCACATAAAGCTTACCAAGAGCTTCACCCAATACCCCACTAGTTGTTCTCAAAACTCTTTCATTAAGTGGCTTTTGCTCCTGAGTACCACGTAGCTTTCTTCCATAAAAATCAAAGTTCTCTTCATTCGCTTCATCCGTCAAGAATCCAGCGGCGTCGTTGATTAGACCCCATCTAAGATATTCCTTGATGGTACCAAGACTTTCAGTTGCCCAGATTTCATTCACCTCCTTAATATACTTTGGTTGACTTACGATAATTTCTTTATATCCCTTTGCACCGATACCAGTCAAGTATTTATTCCAATTGATATTTGGAGCCAACTCATTAAGCTCAGCTAAACTCTTTGGATTGTATCTGTTCAATGGATTTCTCATCTCTTCCTTAGGAAGCATCGCTTCAGCCATTCGCGTCTCCAACTTCAAGATTCGCTCTGCCTGTGCCATTGCAGTTTCTGCATCCACTCCAGACATCTTTAGCATGTTAGTAGTAAAGGTCACATACTGCTCTCTCTTTTTTATATCATCTTCTCCAGTATTCACATAAAAATCTCT
>CAYWOZ010000097.1:0-12143 GCA_964458675.1 uncultured Saprospiraceae bacterium | reverse complement strand
GGCTCGCAGGCTCCACAATTAATGCATTCATCGGTTATCATTATTGCCATAAACTACTTCTATTTATCTTTTCATTCTAAACATAAAACCGCAAAAATAGTTCCTATCCCTTAGAAAATCCATATTTAAATGAATTTAATGTGTTAATCTGCTACTGTTTCACCTTCCAGAAAGCCTTATAGACATATTACTAGTTCATTTTAGACTGTTCCATATAGTCCAATGTTAGGTGTAGCAACGCTTTCACGCCTGTTTTCATTCCAGCATCTTGAACTAAGAAGTCCGGTGAATGATGTGGATGAGAAGCAATATCATTTGGCGCTCTTCCGCCTACAAAGTAGTATAAAGCAGGAATCACTTCTCCATAATAGGAAAAGTCTTCTGCTCCAGTGATAGCCGGAATTACCTTCACATTATCTTCACCAGCCGCATTGAATAAAGATGGAATCATCTTTCTAGTCAATTCCAGATTATTAAAGGTGATAGGCGTATTCTTATCGATAATAACTTCCACCGTAGCTCCTTGGGATTCGGCAATACTAGTAGCCGTCTTTCTGATTCGCTCATGAATGATATCTTGCATACCTACATCAAGTGTACGAATGGTGCCTATCATAGTACACTCCTCCGGGATGATATTATTTCGAACACCACCATCAATCTTACCAACCGAGATGACAGCCGCTTCTTTAGTCAAATCCGTTTGACGACTAACTATCGTTTGCAAGCCCATGATGATTTGTGCAGAAGTTACGATAGGGTCTACACCAGACCAGGGACGAGAACCATGGGCTTGTACTCCCTTTACTTTGATTTCGAATCGATCCGCCGCGGCCATCATTCCACCGAATTTATAAGAAATCTTACCTACCTCATCTCTAGAGGAAATGTGCTGACCAAACATGACATCTATACCATACTTGCTGATAAGTCCTTCCTTGACCATCAGACTTGCTCCACCTTCTTCGCCCTTAGGCGCTCCTTCCTCTGCCGGTTGAAATACAAAAACAACTTTGCCAATCAAATCCGTTTTCATGTCCATTAATACATGCGCTACACCGAGCAGCATAGAGACATGCGTATCATGACCACAGGCATGCATGACGCCCACATCATTTCCCAGATAGGTAGATGTTTCCTCCGACTTATAGGCTAGATCATTTCTTTCTGTTACAGGTAGTCCATCTATATCAGCACGCAAACCTATAGTAGGTCCAGGTTTCCCAGAGTCCAAAACCGCCACCACACCTGTATGTGCCATCCCTTGATCAGGAGCATAACCGATACTCTTTAGCACCTCTACGATTTTATCAGAAGTCTTAAATTCACGGTTAGACAATTCAGGATACTTATGAAAGTGATGCCGATATTCTATCACCTTAGCCTCTATATTATCGGCCGCTTTCGCGATCATATCTGAAGCATCCATCTGAGCAAACGTAGAAGCACACATTAGCAAAAATGCAAGCCCTAAAAACATTTTAATTTGATTCATCTTTTAACAATTTTATGAATCTAAATATAGCTAATAATTTTCAATTGCTTTAATTTGATTTTTATCTGGGGCCATCCGCTGACAATATATTGGTTGCTGAAAAAGCCACCACTATATTGCCAGCGGTCGCTACGTTCCACAGCTCCCTATTCGGTCGGCCCTGCATCCCGAGAAAAGTCGGGACTTGGTCTGCTTCCTTCGTCAGCCCTGTTGCACATCGCTTGTCCAAAAAAAAAAAGAATATGATTCCAACTATAAGAACAGAAAGTGCTAATGAGTTTGTTTCGACTTTTGCGAGGCACAAAAGAAAACACCAATGGTTTCAATCTCATGATTAGACATAAGTACTACCAAGTAATTTTGTTGCAGTATAAATTGATTTAAAGTGATGCACTATGCAGCAAAACGATGGGTGGAACAACGTGTAACCCATCGTTATGATATGCACAGTCTTAGAGTGCTGAAAGTACGACACGGACGCATAAGAAATGAAGTTTAATTTTTGCCTCGTTCTATTTGTGTTGTTTCCTATTAGTTCACATTTGAGAAATGAAATATATGTTCGGATACCAAATTCCAATCATTAGGTTCTGCGACCTTTATATATTCCCTTATCCTTGAAGGAGTTCTTTTTAGTATAGGTCTAGGAGAGACTTTATCTACTAGTTCATGCATACAGGCATAAGAAAAGGTAGAGCAAGTTTGGTGACTAAATTTAGATAGGTTCGAACTAAGGATTTCTCCATAAACATTGTTCATTGGAACTCCATTGTTAGGATAGTATTCAAAAACTATTTTTCTTCGTTTTAGACTACCATATTCAGTAGTTGTTTCGAAGAATGTTAAATTTCCTTGGTTATCATAAGTGAATTCAGTTTTATTCTTTTCTGGAGATGCCCTATGTATATTTGATTCTGATGTGGAACTATGTTTGAAACCACTGTCATTAAATTTTATAAATGATTCTGAAACCACCCTGATGGAGTCTGTATTATTATTTTCAATATACCACTTTTTGTAAGTAATATTTCCATCTTGATCATATTTGAAATCATATTTGTTGACAAAAGATTCTTGCTTTTCTCTGACTATTATTGTTGAAGGAAGTGCTTGTTTTTGTTCATTATAGGTGAAGTAATAGGTCCTATCGCTCAGACATGTATCCACCTTCATACCCTTTATTTTTTTACACCCTAATTCTATTATCCTGCCAAATTCATCTGACTTTACTTCCTTATAAAATTCTTGACCATTTTCGTAACTGATCTTTAATTCGTCTAAGACCTTTCCTAAATAGTGATACTCTATTTCTTTACGACTTTTTCCATGACCAGCAGTTTGTTTAATGAGTATGCCATTTTCGTTTGTAAAATATTTAAATCTATCAATATGTCCATTCCCGGTATAAGTGTTTACCCACTTGTTTCTTTTGTCTAGCACAAATATCTTCGTATAATCGATTTTAAAACCCACATTCGCATTAGTTTTTTTGATTGCGAAAAGAGTGTCTTGACTATATGAAAAGATGTATTTACTTTTCCATTTGTAAACTCCACTTGAGCTAGAATGATACGTTGCAAAATCAATACTATCGAGCCTCATTGTAGTACTTGTTGATTGTGCCTTTGATTGTCTAACAGAGCAAATTATGAATAATAAAATGTAGTAGCAAACTTGAATTTTCATACAAATGAATTTATCAAATGCAAAATTAATATTGGGTACTCTAAGTCATCGTTTTCAAAATTAATTAACGTGAATTTATTGTTAATATTATTCACTACTTTAGTGGTATGAAAACAATTGATTGGGCCATATTTATAACCTATCTAGTAGGTATATTTCTAGTAGGCATTTGGGTATCTCAAAAAGCCAAAACAGGACTAAAGTCCTATTTCTCTGCCGACCGATCTATCCCTTGGTGGTGGCTCGGTATCTCGATTATAGCAACTACCTTCGCAGCCGATACACCCCTGGCTATCACGAGTATTACAGTCGATAAAGGAATCTCTGGAAATTGGTTTTGGTGGTCATGGGTAGCCACCTATATCACTGTGGCCATCTTCTTTAGCAAGCGTTGGCATTTATCCGGAGTGCTCACAGATGTTGAACTTATTGAGCTCCGATACGACGGGCCTCAAGCTGCCTTTTTGAGAGGATTCAAAGCCTTCTTTTTTGGTGTTATTTTGAATTGTTTTATCCTTGGTTGGGTCGTTACCGCGGCTGTAAAAATAGCCACCCCTTTCATTGACTGGACACAAATATTGGGCCCAGAAACGTTCAATATCATTGCAGATATTTATCCCACTTTTCTTTTATTCAAATCTGATTTAAATGCCACCTTAAGTATCATGGCTTTGCTTATTCTAGTGGGGATTTATAGTTCTTTAGGAGGTATACGAGGAGTGATTTTAACAGACTTGTTTCAGTTTGCCATCGCGATGGTCAGTGCTATCTATTTTGCCTACTACGCTGTCCAAGCAGTAGGCGGAACCTCGGGTATGATTTCATCTATGCACGAAATTTATGGAGCAGAAAAAGCGGGCTACATACTCGAACTAGTTCCTAGTTTTGATAACAATATGCTTCCATTCCAATTGTTCATGATATACATATTGATTCAGTGGTGGGTGCGGTACGATTCTGATGGGACTGGATACATAGCACAGCGAATCAATACTGCCAAATCTCCTGAAGATGCGCGCAACGGAACATTGCTATTTTCTATTGGATTTGTTGCGCTAAGAACATGGCCTTGGATTTTAGTAGCGCTAGTTTCACTTATATTGTTTCCTATTGATAACCCTGGAGCGAATTATCCAGAATATGCAGAAATTATTGGAGGCGATAGAGAAATGGCATATCCTTTATTGATGAAGCTCTTGCTACCTGCGGGTCTGCTCGGTTTAGCCTTCACCAGTTTGATGGCGGCATTCATGAGTACTGTGGATACTCACCTCAATTGGGGAGCTTCCTATTTAGTCAATGACATCTATGTAAGGTTTAGCAAAAAAGAAAGAAGCCAGAAGTCGCTTATCCAATTTTCTCGCTTAATGGTATTTGTCATATTAATTATAGCAATTTTAGTATCCAGCCAAATTGACTCTATCCAAAATGCTTGGAAATTTTTCATAACAGCTGCATCTGGATTAGGAGTGGCGCATTTGATCAGATGGTTTTGGTGGCGAGCAAATGCCTATACGGAGATTACAGCTATGGTGTCTGCATTGGTAGCGACCATTTTTGTTTCGTATATAAAGCCAGATGATGCTGGAGCAGATTTTGAGACCTACGCACTTATAGGGGTTACTGCATTCAATATCATCAGTTGCATTCTAGTAACTTTGATAACTCCAGCAGTAAAACCTCATCAATTGCAGAAATTTATAGATCGTACCAATCCAATTGGACTTTGGAAAGGAAAGAAGGGAAAGAAGTCAGGAGAAACCTTTACCAATTCCCTTATGCAGTGGGTAATGGGGCTTACGATTAGTTATGGAAGTTTATTTTTCATAGGCTATATTTTATTACATAGATATTCAGCGGCCCTTATTTCTATTTTATTGGTAGTATTAGCGATTGTTTGGCTAAATCGAAATTCATCCAAAATCAGCCAATTGGACTCCAATATGTAATTTGAAAATTACAATGAATTGTATACATATTACCAAAGTTTAGGATATAGTTTCCTTTGATCGAAAAACCTCTTACATATTAAGTTATAATTTAATAAGAATTGCTTTCTGTCACTTTTTGGCCCTCTTCAGAAATTTTTTTATGCTCTTTTTTGATAAATACCCTATTTAGGGTACGCCTGAAAAAAAACGTATGAAGATAGAATTTATGTGGCTGATAGTCAGTAGCTTACAAGGTGATTTGAACTCTTTTGATTTTTATATAGTTACTTTTATTGGATATTCCATCTAAAGAGTATCTCAAGCGTTCTCCAATTGTTGTCTTTGTAATAACAATGTAGTACATTTGAACTACCAATCCAAAAACCTGCACGAGTTATAAATCCTTGTGCCATTGACATTTATCCCAAAATGTCCCTTAAACCGTAATAGAAATTTCTGGCAACAAATTAACAGTTTGTCTTTAGCGCTATCGCTAGAGATGACAATTTTACATTGTGGTTTAGAATAAAAAACATTACATATAAATCTTACACCTAAAGTTTGGAAAAAATGTATACACTCACGAACAAATTATTAACCAAGGCTATGTTGCTTATGGTAGCTGTACTCTTTATAGGAGTTCTTTCTGCCAATGCCATGGACGTCGAATCAACTTCGCCATCAAACCTAGAAAAAATTGAGTCTGATGTAAACGCGTTTACTATAACGCCTAACTCATCTTACGCTACATGTAGTGATAGTCCAGATGGATCTGCTACTATTATTAATAATGGCGGAGTCAACCCATTGAGTTTTGCTTGGTCAACAGGTGAAACTACTAGTAACATCTTCGGATTGTTGCCAGGAGATTATGGGGTGACAGTTACAGATGCTACTGGTTGTGTAGCCACTACTGTTGTTACAGTTATGGTTGGACCTGAAGGCGTTTGGCTAATGGCTACTTCTACTCCAGCTTCATGTGGAGCATGTGATGGTACTGCTGATCCAATGGCCTCTTTAGGGGTGCAACCATATACATACCTTTGGAGCGATGGACAGACTACTCCTATTGCAACAGGATTGTGTTCAGGTGAGATAAGTGTTACTGTTACTGACGCTCAAGGTTGTTCAAATTCTACTACAGTATTTGTAGGAAGTCAAGGCAATCTTACAGTTTCAGGTTCTGCAACTGATGCATCATGTACAAATGATAATGGAACGGCAACTGCTACTCCATCAGGAGGAATGGGGCCATTCACATATAGTTGGAGCAACGGTGGAACAACACAAACAATAACTGGGTTATCAGCTGGAACATATACAGTAACCGTTACTTCTGCAGAAGGATGTGTTGGTGTAACTACTGTTGTTGTTGAAGGAGGAAGTACTACACTTGATGGTAATGCTTCTAGTACTTCCACTGACTGCGGTGTAAATGATGGAACGGCTACAGTAACTGCTACTGGAGGAGTTGCACCATATACTTATTTATGGAGTAATGGAGCAACAACAGCAACCATAATGAATTTACCACCGGCAATATATTCAGTGACTATTACGGATGCGGAAGGATGTACAGTTACACTTACTGTAGAAGTAGCAGGAAGTTCTGCTCCAGAAGCGGGTACTATTTCTACTGACGATGAAACTACTATATGTGCTGGAGACGGTGTGCCGGATCCTATAACTGTAAATACAATGGGAGGTACACAAGGTGCTTCTACCCAATATTTGGTTACAGACGCAAACGGTAATATTCTACTCTTGCCTACTTCAAATGTTATTGACCTAGAAGGTGCTGGTCCTGGACTTTGCCTCATATGGTGTCTTGTTTATGATGACGTTGTTAGTGGTGTTGAAGTAGGAAATAATGCAAGTGATATTGAAGGTTGTTTTGACCTTTCTAATAATATACCTGTAGATAGATTATCTACTGAACCGGCTACTATTTCTACAAATGATCCAACGGAATTTTGTGTAGGAGATATGGAAGATGATTTGGTAAATGTTACTGTTGATGATGCAGGAATGGGCGCAAATAGTGCTTGGATTATCACTGATGGTGACGGACTTATCCTTGCTTTGCCAATGTTCCCACCTTTCAACTTTGAAGAGACTGGATCAGGTAATTGCTTGATTTGGTATTTAAATTATGAAGATGTAACAGGTGTTGAACTTGGTGCTAATGCAAATGATTTAGAAGGATGTTTTTCATTAAGTGATCCTATAGAAGTAATAAGAAATGCAACTCCAGAAATAACGGTTAGTCCTACAGACGCGGTTATTTGTCCAGGAGAATCTGTTGACTTATCTACTACTGTTTCGGAAGACGGAGTTACTTACGAATGGTTTGCATCTGCTGGTTTATTATCTAACACAGATCAGGCAAGCACAACCTATACAATGATGATGCCTGGTGTTTATCAGATAATCGTTTCTGCTACAACACCTGAAGGATGCATGGGAATAGCTATGACGACAGTTACTGTTTTAGAAGGACCAGATGTAACTTTGAGTGATGACCCTAACGGTAATTCAATTTGTGAGCCAGGTCAAACATTGTCATTCGGTGCGAGTTCATCAGATCCTAATGCTACCTTTACTTGGACAGCTTCTGGAGGTACTATTGATTCTGAAGGATCTGAAGTATCGTATATAATGATGATGCCTGGTACCTATACCATAACTGTAGTAGCGACTAGTGAGAACGGTTGTACTAGTACTGCTACTACCACTGCAACAGTTGGTAACTTCGAAGCCACTGCATCCGAATCTTCTCCAATTACAAATTGTGGACTTTCTGATGGAGCAGCTACTGTTTCTACTAGTGGTGGAAATGGTGATTTCACTTATGAGTGGAGTACAGGAGCTACTACAGCAACTATATCAGATTTGCCAGAAGGTGATTATTCAGTAACTGTTACTGATGTTCTTTCAGGTTGTACTCAAGAATCTACAGTTTCATTGTCAACAGTTGGATTCGCAATTGGAAATTATGTCTTTGTTGATAACAGTGAAGATTGTTTACAAGATACGAACGAGCAAGGGCTTGAAGGTGTACCAGTAAATTTGGTAGGACCAGGTCCTGATGGTTTAGCGTGTACTGCAGATGATGTAATCATTGAAACTACTAATACGGACGCTGATGGATTTTATCAGTTTATATGTCTAGAGCCAGGTACTTACTACATACAATTTTTTGCAACTGTAGTATATAATGGTTTCGAATATACCTGTATTGATGGGGATGGATCTGGTTCCTCAGGAGATATGATGACAAATAATGATGGTCTTGATTCTGATGCTAATCCTGATGATGGAAAGACTATGCCTTTCGATATTCTTGATTTAGATGGTGATGGACTTCCTGAGACTATTGACATGGATGGTGATGGTGTTAATGATAAAAACCCAGATTCTTTTGATGCAGGTGTTGTTGAGATTTGTAATAACGTTACATCTGGTGGTCAAGTAGATGGTGGTCAAACACTATGCCCTGGTGAAGTGCCAGATAAGATTGATTCTGTAGTTCCTGCTGGCGGTGGAGGAAATTCTCCTATCGAGTACTTATGGATTTGTTCTCCTACTCCTGGAGTTCCAAACCCTGGTTCATGGACACCAATCCCTGATTCAAATACAGAATGCCTACAGTTAGGACCTGTATTCGAAACTAGATACTATGCTCGTTGTGCAAGAAGAGAAGGATGTCCTGAATTCATATTTGAATCAAATGTAGTATGCATTGAATTAGAATCATGCGCTCAAATTCTAAATGTGAATACAAGCTTGAAGGATGATGATGGTATTCAGATTTCTTGGATAACAAGTAATGATAACGCTGGATCGACATACTTAGTAGAGCGTTCTTTAGATGAAGCCAATTTCGAAGTACTTTCTGAGATGCCTTCTATCGATGCTGATTTGAATCAGTATACATTTATAGATGAGCAGCCTGAAAAAGGAATGAACTACTATAGAGTTAGAAGAGTAAGTGCAGATGGTACGTATCAGTTCTCAAATATAGCGGAGCAGATGTTCACTGTTAAGAGCGAAGAAATGTTCGGCATTTATCCAAACCCAGTTTCTGGTACTTTAACTTTAGAGAACTTTGAAATAGTAGAAGGAGCTATTGATATTCAGATTATATCTGCTGCGGGTATCGCTAAGACAGGTATGAAGATGGACGCTTCTAATTATACAAAAGAAGATATTAACTTAAATAATCTTCCAACAGGAGTATACTATTTGAGAATACTTCACAGTGATGATCAAGTTGAACTAATCAAGTTTACTAAGATTGATTAATTCGAATAAAGAAGTAAAATTTATATGAAAATCAAAACCAGTCGCTTGTAATGAGCGACTGGTTTTGTCTTATATACCCAAATATCTAGCCTATCAAATCTTTGGATCATCAACCTTGTATTAACTATTTAACTACTACGCTAAATAGCTCTTTTGGGGTATTTACCTAGACCGTTAATTCACGTAAATTGATGACACTTAATTACTATTAGAAATACAAAGTCCTCCCTTTTTTAAGGGATTCTGCATTCGTGTGGTTTCTTTTTATTCGCATAAGAAACTACTATGAACCGAATTTGGGCCATCTTCAAAAAAACACCGATAGTCGTCGTATTGACTATTGTTTTTTGCTGTCTAATATCCACTTCCATAGAAGCTAAAAAAGTCGGTTTATTTTACAATTCTTCTTTTGTAGATATAAGAGAGGGTGACCTTTTTGCAGAAGCCTCTAATCTCAATGCTACCCTTGAGTATCTCGACTACGAAGTCATTCCTTTTCAAAATTTATCAGATCTAGAATCACTTGAATTCGATATAGTAATCATTCCTGAATTAGAAAAACAAGGTTTACTTATTGACGAACTTTGGCACCAAATACCTGCTCTTAAGTCTTACATTGAAAATGGAGGTGGGCTTATCATAATGGGTATAGTTTCTACTATGGAGTCCAATAATAGAAATGCCATTGATCTAATGAATAGGATGCTTGGAAGCCAACTGAAAGCCGGTGAACCCGTCATAACTGGAAGCTGTGTCAAGAATGAAAATTTGCCACCTGAGTTTTTTCCTTCCGCTCCAGATGTTATCAATAACAATAATGCTGTTGTTTATCTTCAAGAGGGATTTATAAATGGAACTAAAGTTATTTATCAAAATGCAGATAAGCGAAATGAAGCAGCGGTCGCTCAGTTTCCCCTTGGAAATGGGAGCATAGTATATTTTGGTTGGGGCTGGTGGAATGCTTTTCCCATCGGTAATCAAGATGGAGGTTGGGTAAACCTACTCAAAATTACAATAGAGAATCTTGCCTGCAAAGCGCCTACTGTCCAAATAGATCCTAAATATGTATTCAACTTAAATGAACAAGCAAGTATAAGCCTTTCTTCAGATGAATTTAGTCATGTAGTTGAGGCTTGTACTGAAGTACAAATAGACTTATCTAAAAGTGAATTTGATTGTGAAGATGTGGGAAAAATACAAACTATTACGCTTATCGTCACAGATAAATTAGATCGTAGCATCGAGGTTGATGTTCTCATAGAAATTACCGACATCAATGAGAAATGCGCACTTACTCCTCAAGGAACTGTAATAGCTGGTAAAGTACAAAGTCCTAGTGGTACTCCTCTAAAAGATGTATTGGTTAATCTGTCTGCAGAAGAAGCTTTACAATTGGTTTCAGATGAATCGGGAGTTATAAGTATAGGCGCTACTCTAATTGGAGAATATACTGCTCAATTCCAAAAGGAATCCACAATAGCAAAAGCTATTAGTTCAAATGATTTAGCAATGTTAAATGCTCATTTGTTGGGTGTACGAAAATTTACTTCTCCTTATCAATACATTGCAGCCGATATGAATGGGGATGGTCTGCTAAGTGTGATAGATGAGGTAATTATGAAAAAATTAATACTACATACCTTAGAAGTTGATGAGACCCTGGCTCCTAATTGGCAATTTATTTCTGCCGAATATAAATTCAATGAAAATCTAAGCCCTCTTTCTCAAAATTGGGATATTCTACAAGGGTCAGTCATTGACCTAGAAAAAGAAAACCTAGATGTAATCGCTATCAAGCTAGGCGATTTAGACTTTTCAATTGACTAGCATACCATAATATTTGGGATATACCTTGCGAGAAGGGTGGTAAGCAAGCGACCGAAGGAAGCTGTATGAGGCATCAGAATGCCGAAATACCGAAGCGTAGCGCAGTGCTGGACGGCCTGACAGCTGGGCGACACCTTCTTTGGTGTCGACCCCAGGTGAGTCGCCCAAAATAATCTTATTAGAGTTTGAATCGTTATTAATGCGTAGAAAGTATTAATTTTGAAAAAAATAACTTTGCGTACGCTACTCTTCATATTTATATTATTGCCTTCATTAGCTTGGTCTCAGGCGGACTCTCTTGCTTTACTAAGTAAGAATTTCAAGTTTGAGGATGGTATATACCTTTCTTTTGAGGATTTTCAACAAAACCAACCTGCAGTGGCATGGGACAGCCTGTATGCTAGATTGCACACGAATCCTCAAAAATTAATGACGCTTGTAGATACTATTCATTATAAGAATTCTGCAAAGAAAGTAGGTCGGCTTTGGGGCTTCAGTCTAGGAGGCATTCCATATATCAATCTAATGGAATCTAATGAGGCAGGGTTGGAAAAGTTTGCTGGCCTAAAGGTCCGGGGAGATATATGCTACTATCTTACGGAAGAATCCTACGAAAAATCAGAAACTATTACGGCCTATAATCCACTAACTGGGGTTCCTTTTAGACAAGCTGAAATTGTCACAGAAAAAGAAAGAGAAAGACCATTTATTCTTTCTTTTGAAACTGGCGAATCCGTTGACTTCAATACAGACAACTTTTTGGATTGGATAAAGGAGGATAAGCAATTGGTCATGACAGTCAACAACCTTCCTTTGCAAGATCGAAATGACAAACTATTTAAATGCCTGCTAATTTATCTTGATAGAAACCCCAGGTATGTACCTGTGCGGGAATGAAG
>CAYWOZ010000096.1:0-12360 GCA_964458675.1 uncultured Saprospiraceae bacterium | reverse complement strand
TATCCCTTTATGCATTCTATTTCTTCACAAACTTTTGCAATCCGTATTCACCATTTTGAATAATTTGCAAAAAGTAAATTCCTGACTCTAGGCTTCCCAGTTCTATTTGATGAAAATCTCCAAATCGTGTTTCATTTTGTCTCAACTGACCAGATGCTGAAAAAATATTTATTTCTGTTTCATGTGCCTCAGGTAAATTAATGGTCACCTCATTATCTACAAGGTTGGGGAAAATATCAAAATCTATGCTGAGCTCTACAGTAGCGGATCTTACAGACAAAGTGGATTGTACATCATCTATGCAAAAGTATGATGGAGTATTGATTCCAAATTCTCCAACATCGCTAGAACGCATAGTTATCAATATATCATCTACTAATCCCAACCCACTCAAGTCTACCCATGTCCATTCGTCAATAATGTAGTCGTCTTCGGGATTTTCGAACCGATAGTCTGCTAAAAAAAATTCGATGGAATCTTCTGCAACCTCTCCGTTCCAAACTGATCTAAAAACAATAGAAAAGAAATCTGGATCTTCACCAGTCTCTCCTCCAAAACGCTTTGCAAAAGCATCCCCATTAAGCATAGATAGAAAAGCAAACGTACTATTGGTTACATACATTCCTTCATAAAATGCAGCAGGAACATAGCCACTTCCATCTGGGCGAACATGTATTGCATTTTCACCTGAAGTAAAAGCAACCCCATAGGTGTTGGAATTATCAAAACCACCACCAGTAATAGCACTCAAATCATTAGTAAATCCAGGAGTTACAGTGTCAGTCATAGCAGAAATAGCCCAGCCAGACCAACTTTGATATGCCTCATTAAAATCATTCGGCAAGCGCAGAAGATTGCTAATAAATCCATTACCAGTAGTATCATTATTGATAAACTCTCCAGGTTCTAATCCGAAATTTTCAAAATCTGAAGTTTCTACTTGCCCATTCATAGAAAAAGCAAATGGAATAATCATTAATGCTATTATGTAAATACGTGTCATATTTTTTTATTTTCTTGTTTTAAAGTATGTTATAATTAATTCCTACACTAAAATTTCTACCTGGCATTGGCCGTCTTTCGATTACTCGATATTGAGCGTTCCAAATATTATTTATATCTAGAAATATTTTTATTGATTTTAAATTACTTTGCAAATGCAGTTTCCCAAGATGAAAACCATCCAAAGGATCTAGAATCGTATCGACTCCAGACTGTAGTCTATGCGTATATTGTATAGCAAAAGATGCTCGGCTGAATTCTATATTAGCCACTGCTTGGTGTACTGGACTATAATAAGATTGGTCACCAGTCTCTATCGCAGGACTTCGAAGGTCAAATTGGTAAGTAGACAAATTGTAAGTATAGGACACTCCAATTCCAAGCTTGCTATTATCCATTTCCTTAGTCCAATTACCACTAGCAGAAATCCCACGAGACCAAACTTGAGGCAAATTGAGTGCAGAGAAAAAATTGCTTCCTTCTAGCAGTCCCCATTGAATCCAGTTCTCTATTTGATGATTGAACACGTCGACTCCAAAACTCCATTGCCTGTCTTTAGAGAAATCAATTCCAATATTTTGACTCCAACCTCGCTCCGTTTGTAGCTCTTCATTGCCTCCTGGCGCCCAGTATAAATCATTGAGGGCAGGTGCACGAAAATGTTTATTGACAGCTCCTTCTATGGTCCAAAATTTTCCTGGACTATATTTTAAACCTATTTTACCGCTAAGTGGATTTAGTGTATTATCCAAAAGTTCTTCTCTAAGACTTACATAAAAATCAACATCACCCAAGATTAAACTATAGTCTGCAAAAAATGCCAATTGGTTTTGCGTTTGCGTTAATAAAAAGTTTTCAGAATCTGACGCCGTGTATCTATTACTAAAGCCAGCATTAAGCACTCCATTCTTAAATCGTTGCTGCGCTTCAGTCTTTACATACAATTGCTGAAAAGCATTATCACCGAAAACAAAATTCAAGGAGTCCACAAATACATTTCGGTTGTGAGAAGCCATCGCTGTCGTCTTCACCCTCAAACCATCTTTCGCATAATGATCCCAAATACCTTGTAAACGCACCGTTTTATCTTCGACCTTTGCATCACTTCTGTTCTGTACAGTCGTAGGCGGTATTTGTCTCGCATTATCCTGCAACCAAAGATGTAGCGTTATATCATTCTTTTGATTCAGTCTATAGCCTACGGATTGCAAATAAGAAAGCTGTTTTCGCGCAGCATTCGTATTTACTATCTCTGGCAAGTCCTCTCTGATACGATAGGTAAAATTTTCAATTCCTCGTTCTACACTAGCTCTAGTCGCACCCCACCATTTTCCTTTTTTAAAACTGTAACGCACATCTTGATGAAATCTACCAAAGCTTCCAAGCACGGATTTTGCTTTCAATTTTTGATTATCTGTAGATCCAAAATTATTCTGATTATTCAAGGCTACATTTCCTCCTATAGACCCAGTTCCATATTTGCCAGCATCTCCTCCAACACTCAGACGCAAAGATTCAAACAAACCAGGATTTAAGAGCGAGTAGTCTAACAAACCTAAAGTAGAGCCTATCAAGGGTACTCCATTCCAAGTAGTAGAGCTCCTGCCACTTCCAGTACCTCGGATAGAGATAGTAGCCAGACCTCCACTTCCATAGCTCTTTACATTTATGGCCGTGGACTGAAAAAACAAATCAGTTATGTTAACAGAAGTTGAGTTGGCTACATTATTAGCATTCCAAATCAATGTATTTTGCAACGGATTCGTTTGAGGTAAATCCGAAAGCAAAGTCACCTTTTCTAAAGTAACCGACTTCATATCAATACGCAGGCTATCTTGTTGGCTGTAAAGACAACAGTGCATAAGCAGAAACAAAAAAGCCGTAAGCCTTAGATACATTTATCAACATAATAATTTGCCTTGGAGAAAAAAGAGGAGTCTTGCCAAAGTACACGGCATGAGATAGCGCAGACAGCACTACCCAGAGTTCCTTTTGCCTTTCCTCCGAAAGCTTATGAAATATGTAAAAATGGCAGGTCTTCTGACTTACTCCACTTTTGCGCCTTCCCATCTCTAAAGATAGTGGCTGTTGCAAAAGCTATTTGAGGAGCTTACAGCAGCGGGGACTGTTCCGGATTCACACCAGATTCCCTTTTAAGCATTGTACCACCACAGGGCAATGCACCAATTTCGGGTCAAATGTACAAATTATTCTTGGATTGAGAATACATAGGTGGGCAAACATTTTTTCAATTATTTTCAGGGTGCTAAAAGCGGGCTCCGTTCCTAGTCCAGATGCTAGAGTCCAGTTCAGTTTTGGTACCTGCTAGTCTCCTCTTTCCGTCGGAGCCATCCCACGCAGCCACTTCACAGGTTTCCAGCACCAGGAGTACCACTGCTACCCCGAGCGCAAAAGTGGGAAGAAGCCATATTTTGTTAAATTTGTCCAATAATGAATCCAGCAAACGCGCTCATCCAATTTACCGAAAAAGGCTTGTATGTGCCACTGGCAGATGTATATATAGATCCTCGGCGCAAAGTCAAGCGAGCGCTTATCACACATGGTCATGCAGACCATTCGCGCTTGGGCATGGGACACTATCTATGTACACACGCCGCAAAACCTGTCATCAAGTTTCGACTCGGAAGTAAAATCAATATTGACTCTGTAGAATTTGGAGAGACAAGGACTATCAATGGCGTAAAATTTTCTTTTCACCCTGCTGGGCATATCATCGGCTCTGCCCAGATTAGAGTTGAATATAAAGGCGAAGTATGGGTCGTATCTGGAGATTACAAAACCGAGAATGACGGCCTGTCCGAAGATTTTGAATCTGTAAAATGCCATACCTACATCACAGAATCTACTTTCGGACTTCCAGTCTACAAATGGAAACCTCAGTCAGAGGTCTTTGAGGAAATCAATAATTGGTGGAGAGAAAATCAAGCAGAAGGCAAAACCTCCGTCTTGACAGGCTACAGTCTAGGCAAAGCACAGAGACTCTTGCATGGACTCGATTCTTCTATTGGGAAAATCTATACCCATACCGCGGTTGAAAATACAAATCAAGTTTTGCGAAAGCAAGGCATCATACTCCCTCCTACTATCAAGATTAATAAACATCAGGAAAAGAAAGACTACGCAGGCAACATCGTCGTTTGTCCACCATCAGCCACCGGTAATCCCTGGATGAAAAAACTAGGTAAGGTTTCTATCGGCGCAGCCTCTGGCTGGATGATGATTCGAGGCGCTCGAAGAAGACGCAATGTAGATAGAGGTTTTATTCTAAGTGATCATGCAGATTGGACTGGTCTACTTTCTGCTATCGAGTCCAGTGAAGCTTCTTCTGTTTTTGTAACGCATGGATATTCTAAAATTTTTAGTCGGTATCTGGCAGAAAAAGGGTATCAGTCCGCAGAAGTAAAAACAGAGTATGATGGGGATGAGGCAAGCGAATAGTTGCTAAGGTATCTATTGCATTTTTTCACAATTCCTAAAACTCACCACCTTCAAGTAGTTATCAATTACAAACTCGTAATTGACTCTTTTTATCTTACAGAAATAATCAATGTTCTGGTTGAACAAGCTATTGAGTCTTGTAGCTTCTGCATCAGCATTCTCGACAGTACAGCTACTTAATCCTATTTCTAGTAATTGTCTCTCTTCCAAATTAATAGTGTAGTTCGTCACCTTTGCAGTAGGACAGTCTGTACTATTCTTCAGAACATTTTTGATGGTAGTTCTTTCTGATTTTGTTTTTTGTTCCACTTTAGTGAGAGATATTCCTCCACAACTAAACAAGATAATTAGACAGAATAAAGATAAGAAGCTGGAAATATATTTCGTAGCAAAAGGCATAATCATATATTTTTCACAAGATAAGGAATATGAATGTATACAGTATACCATTTATAGAAAATTGGCAGCTTCTGCGAAGCTGCCAATTTTAGTATTTTCTAAATAAAGCTTACTCATAAATTTCTATACCCGGATAGAATGCACCGAGTGAAAACCAATAGGCAATAAACGATTCTGTTGGATTTAGGTCTTCGATAAAAATACCATTACTATCTAACACTTGACCAAAGAGCGTAACTTGATTTCCATTGTCCGCGATGGCTACTGTAGGGAGATTATCTAACTTGATTTCCAATCCACTTATCAAGCTACTATCTTCATAGGCCACTATAAAGTTCATTTCTCGAGACCCAATAATTACCATATTTTGCCCTTCCATGACGTCATGAATCACTCTGGGGGTTTCAAATAAATCTATGCTATATACTCTATTTACTTCATCACCCAATACACCTAGTACTCTTTTTTTAGCGGGTAGTCTTTGATCAAATGGATCTACTGGAAATAACAAGTTAGCATTATTGGTTCTATAATCTCCATAAGGATAAGCTTGGTAATTTCTACTAAAACCCGTTGTGGTATTCATCACTAGACTGTTTGGATACATTTCTTTCCATGTTCCCCACGTAGTTTCTACAACTGGACTTAATTGTATTTCGGTATTGATAAGATCTCCATTGACGCAGTCCAATCTCATTTGAGACCAATAGCTATCTGTATTTCTATCGAAAGGCATAAGATTGCTTTGGAATAGTTTCCCACTTACACCAAAGGTAGTATTGCTTCCATTTACGTTTCTATTCCAGCCAATAGCCGTTCCTGTCAGTGGACAATAGGTTACTGCAACACTCTTATCTCCGATATCATCATTTACAATTTCATGCCAATCCAAAATAGGATGTGGATAAGCCTTTACTTCTGTATCGCTGAATACACCAACTACTAAATCATTGTCCGTCAAAAAGTTAGTTGCTGCAACACTTGAAAAATTAGGATTTTCTACAGACGGGATTCCATCTTGGCCTACTCCTCCGTCAAATACTTGGTCAGAAGGAATCAACCATTCCCCTTCAAATCTATCTTTTTCTCCACAATTGAATAAAAGGACTCCAAAAAGTAGAAAGAGGGATAAAAGGTTTTGCAGTTTCATAATCTTGATTTAATATTTTTCTTTCGAATTTACAATTTATGTGTAGTCGATTTGGTCTTTTGGATTTTGTGATTAAATTCAATTCCGATTTCAAAGTCAGTAGTAATTTGGGTTCCTTCAAGTGCCTGAAAAAATGGAACTTGACCATATACTTTAAAACTAAAATTTTCTTTTGGCGCTAACTGTATACCTGCTTGAGCGCTGAGCCATTGTCCACCACTATTGGGACTATCTACTTCTTCTTCTACATTGGCTGCGGAAGCCCTATACTGAAGATTAATATATGGAGTAGCAAACCATACACCCCACAGCTGTTGATGTGAAAGGGTACCATCCACAATAAATTCATCTCCAAACTTGAAGCTGCGACCACTAGAAGTATTCGTTTTTCCAAAAGATTCGTTAGTTGTATTTTTTCGATACAAAATACTAGAGTTGAAAGAAACATTCTTTTTTAGAAAGTGTCGCTTTCCCATATTGACTCCTACTAGAAAATCAAAAGTCCCGGAGCCACTTTGCATATCTGGTGAAAGAAAAATACCTCTATCTGTTCTATGATCAATTTGTCCTGTGGGCAATTTTGCTCCTGCAGAATAACTCAAAGAGAAATCTTCTTTTACTTTCTGTTGATACTGTCCTACCAACAATACATCGCCTAAGCCCGCTGAAGACTGCTCTTCACTAGAGGTAGTCCGAGATTGAAAAACGTAGGGAAGTACCACGCTCAGGGCTATTTTCTTATTGAGTGAATAGTCTGCCTTGAGTAGGAGATTGTTTCCTAATCTAGTACGAGGATCATTCATTAATATGTCTCTATTCTCGACAAGGCGATTGATACTTCGATAGGTATATTTAAGCTGAAGATTCAGAACTTTCTGGCCTTCTTGAGCAATCTGAAAAGTAGACGTCAAGGGAGCACCCGCAGAGCAACAGGTCTGAGCCTGTGACAACACTACATTGAGCACAATAAGTAAGACAAATACATATTGAACAACTATCTTCATCAGATACTAAATTAGTCATTCATTATAAATGTCTAAGTTCTAGACTTCTAAACTGTCGGGTCCGAGACTCATATTAAACTACATTACCTTTCGGCACAAGGATAGAAGTGATATGAAGTGCGCTAGCAGAAGTATGAAGAAAGCACTGCTGCAGGATGAGCCGACAGGCGAATACAAAGCAGTGCTATTCTGAATCTGCTGTTAGTGCGCTGAATACAAACGTATAGCCTGGCCATGAGCATTTTCGCGAATGGGTGCCCAAAAAAAAGCCGCAAAAAATCTTTATCAAGACCCATTGCGGCTATACGCATTTTCTATTTTATAGCTCTAAGTAAACGCCACTTCATTCGCTTCCGGAATCGTCAAGTTATCTTCACTATGCAGCGTAAACTGACAAGCAGCAATCTTAGGCAATTCATACTTGAAGTAGAAGCGCATGGTGTGAATTTTGCGTTCATAGAAGCTCGTGCTTTGAATAGTCTTTCCACTCACTAGAGCGGTCTTTGCGACAGTCGCCATCTCGAGCCACTGCCATGCGATAACGATGTTGCTCATCATCTCCATGTAGATAGTGGCATCGGCAATGTATCTTTCGTGATCGCCTTTAATAGCAAAAGTCAATAAGTGCTGAGTCGTGTTAGCCAATTCTTTAGTAGCAGATTTTAATTGCTCAGCGTAAGGTTTGAGGTCATCGAAAGTCGAAGCCTGCTTGATGGTACTGATAACTTCTTTGGTCAAATGCTGCATTGCAGAACCGTTATTCATCACCACTTTTCTGCCCAATAAATCCTGGGATTGTATGCCCGTCGTTCCTTCATAAAGGGAAGTGATACGAACATCACGATACAACTGTTCTAGCGGAAAGTCGGTGCAAAATCCATAGCCACCCAAAACTTGCAAACCATTGTTGATAGAAACGCGGCCCATTTCAGATGGATAGGTTTTCGCGATTGGCGTAAGTAGCTCTAACAGTTCGTGGTATTTCTGGCGGTCTTCTTCTGGACCATGTTCTGCTTTGTCTTGGTAGTTCGATGCAGTGAATAATAGGGCTAAAGAACCCTCTACTACTGCTTCTTGCAAATGCAACATACGTCGCACATCAGGATGATTAATAATAGTAGTTTGAGGTGCATTGGCATCCTTCTTACCGGTGGTGATACGGCGTCCCTGTGGACGTTCTTTGGCGTATTGGAGGGAAGCATGATATGCTGCAGAGGCAATCGATACCGCTGTCAATCCTACATCGATACGTGCCCCATTCATCATTTGGAACATATTTTTGAGGCCTCTATTCTCTTCGCCTACTAACCAAGCTTGGCAATCGTCGTTTTCGCCAAACGCAAGGTGTGTGGTACAATATCCACGCTGACCCATTTTTTGAAAATCACCTGCCGTGATCACATCATTTGACTCTAAAGAGCCATCTTCCTTGATACGCTTTTTGGGTACTACGAATAATGAAATTCCTTTGGTCCCAGCTGGCGCGCCTTCTATGCGGCCTATCAATAGGTGCACAATATTATCTACATATTCGTAATCTCCGGCGGAAATGAAAATCTTTTGTCCTTTGATTTTATAAGACCCATCTGCTTGCGGATACGCCGTGGTAGTGATGTCCGTCAAGGAAGAACCTGCTTGTGGTTCGGTCAGGCACATCGTACCTCCCCATTCTCCTTTGAGCATTTTAGGAATATACTTTTTGGTCAATTCTGGGTCTGCATAAGTGATCAACAAATTGGCTGCACCCATAGTCAAACCTGTATAGCCTGGGAGGGAATTATTGGCAGAAGTCGCAATATGGGATATCGCAGAATGCATAGTATGCGGCAACTGCAATCCTCCATGTTCATAATCGAAGGTGGAACCAATCGTCCCATTCTCTCCACAGTATCGCATGAATTCTCCCACTGCAGGATGAACTATGATTTTGCCATTTTTATAATGCGCGGGCTGCTCATCCATTTCTTTATTCAGGTGGTACATATGCTTATCTGCATAGTCCTTCGTAGAGTTCATAAGGATGTCGAAACTCTCCTTATCGTAATCTTCAAATCGTTTATACGCACATAATGCGGAAACATCCAATACTTCATGAAGTAAAAAGCGTAGGTGATCCATGTCAACAAAAGCAGCCATAAGTGGGAATTTTTATATTATACAATGGTGAGTTCATTCTAAAAAGCTCAAAAGTAAACAGAAGGCATCAGTCTTGAGAGTGTGCTCAAGTATAAAAAAAAACGAATATTCGCTAATTATGTTTAAGAATCAAGAAAAAGGATTAATTCGGGTATAAATAGCTTAAGGCCTTCTGAATTCAAATTCTTTCGCTTGTTGGAGTATTTATAGTTTTATTGAGATCTTGCTTGCCGTTCTTTAGCTTACTTTTTCCCCGTGAAAAAGTAACAAAAACCCTGTCAGACTGGTCACCCAGGCAGGCTCTCGACTGTAAAGATTCTTGACGCTTAGGAAAGCTAAAAAGTCTAAAGGCTTTAAACTCGCCTTGGGAATAGTATTCCATGTGTTTTTAATCCCCTACGTTTGTCATTGTTTTTCATTCTTGGCCTTCGTTTGCTCGACCAAAAAGCCTTCCAACGACTTTTTTTAACGCTTCCCTCACTAAATCTTTAAAGGTCGAAATTTATTCTCCATTCGAGCTTCTACTCAAAGTTAAATACCAAATTAGAACAAATCCCCTACCGACTTAAAGTTTCTTCGATTATATCATCCAGTACCCCTTTGATAGTAAGGCCTTCTGAACGAATTTGCTGTGGAAAAAGGCTTTGCTCAGAAAAACCAGGAATGGTATTTACTTCTAAGAAATAAAAATCCTCGCCTACAAGTATATAATCAAAGCGGGCCATACCTTTGCATTGCAATTCTTGGTACAGTTTTTTGGATTGCGCCTGACACTTTGCGGTAAGCTCTGCGGACAGATCTGCCGGTGTCACTTCATCACTTTCATTTTTGTACTTCGCTTCGTAGTCAAAGAAATCTTTGTGGGGAATAATCTCGGTGATTGGCATCACTTTTATACCCTCCATTCCGAGATAGACTCCATTGCTAAATTCTCTACCCTTGAGATACTCTTCCACGATAACTTCCTCATCAAACTCAAATGCTTTTTGAACGGCAGCAGTATAATCCTCATCCGCCTTGACCATAGATACACCATAGCTGCTTCCATTTTTATTTGGCTTGACAAACAGATTTGTTCCTGATAAAGAAGCTACACTTTTAAAATCTGGATTTGCTTTATGCAGTAATATGGATTTGGCCATGGGCACACCCAATCCTTGCAAATATTTTTTACAAGATTGTTTATCAAAAGTAAGCGCCGAAGTAAAAAAATCACAGCCTACATAAGGCATATCCATCAACTCAAGGTAAGCCTGAATTTTTCCATCTTCCGCTGGTGTTCCATGCAAAAACAAAATCACCAAATCGAATCGCAACTTAGCATCCATCATATCCATTTGGAAGGTATTCAGATCTACAGCAAAACCCGTGACAGCATCTGTGATTTTCCCATAATGAAAATTCAACAGATATGGGTCATACTTTTCCCTATCTAAGTGCTTCATAATAGTATTTGCACTTTTTAGAGATATCTCTTGTTCTGCATTATCGCCCCCTGTAATTACGCCAATTTTCACTTTCTTGCTTTGTTGCATTTGCATCAAGGTTTTGTAACTTGCTGTAAATTATGTGTACCTCTATATAAGATTAGATACTTGCATATGTACACGCAAAAATAAACGAAATGCGAAACCAATTTGTAGTATTCTCCATTCTTTCTTTGTTGATCATCGTTTTAGTTGGCTATTTTCTATGGACTCCAATGTTTTGGTTCCTAATCCTTTTAGCCCCTATCGTATTGGTAGGATACTATGACTACTTTCAACACTCCAATGTAATTCAAAGAAACTTTCCTTTTGTAGGCCGTATTCGGCACTTAATGCAAGAATTGAGACCATTTGTACAGCAGTACTTCATAGAAGGAGACACAGAAGGCAAGCCTTTCAATAAGCTAGAAAGAGAAATGGTCTACGCTAGAGCAGATAAATCTCTAGACACTACTCCCTTTGGTACACAAATGAATCTCTATGCCGAAGGCTATGAATGGATGAATCACTCCATCGCATCTCTCGATCCGCATAATCTAGATCCTGACCCACGCGTCTTGATAGGTGGCCCCAAATGCAAGCAGCCTTACTCTGCTTCTATGCTCAATATTTCAGCTATGAGTTTTGGGTCACTAAGTAGTGCAGCTATAAGGGCATTGAATGGAGGAGCTAAAATTAGAAATTTTGCACACAACACTGGTGAAGGAGGTATCTCTCCATACCATGATGAAAATGGTGGAGACTTAATCTATCAAATTGGAACTGGATACTTTGGTTGCCGTGCAAAAGACGGCAACATTGACTGGGAAGCATACGCCGAACGAACTAAGGCAGATAATGTCAAGATGATAGAACTCAAACTTTCTCAAGGGGCAAAGCCAGGACATGGAGGAATACTTCCAGCCAAAAAAGTAACTGCAGAGATAGCCAGAATAAGAGGTATTGAACAAGGCAAAGATGTACACTCCCCTCCATATCACAAGGCATTTAACAGCCCGGAAGGATTGCTCAAAGTGATTGAAAAAATGCAAAATCTAAGCGGAGGAAAACCTGTAGGTTTCAAATTTTGTGTTGGTGCTAAACATGAATTTTTTGCGATTTGCAAAGCTATGGTAGAAACCAAAATTACACCCGACTTCATAGCGGTAGATGGAGGAGAAGGTGGTACTGGAGCTGCTCCCTTAGAGTTTTCCAATTCTGTGGGAATGCCCTTTAAGGAAGGTCTCGTTTTTGTACGGGATGCCCTCATGGGATTTGGACTTAAGAAAGACATCACCATTATCACAAGTGGAAAGATCACTTCTGGATTCGATATGTATAGAGCTATTGCCCTTGGTGCGGATTTATGTTATAGCGCTCGTGCTATGATGTTATCATTGGGCTGTATTCAGGCCTTGGAATGCAACAAAAACACCTGCCCTTCAGGTGTCGCGACTCAAGTGCCTTCACTTGTAGCAGGACTTGTTGTTTCAGATAAAAAAGTAAAGGTAGCCTCTTTTCACAAGGAAACTGTACAGAGTTTTGTGGAGCTGTTAGCTGCTTCTGGACTTGAAAAACCAGCACAAATAGGGCGTAATCACATCAATCGTCGTGTATTCATGAATCTCACTAAGTCTTATTCTGAGATATATCCATATGTGGAGGAAGGTTGCTTCTTGACTGGACATAATATACCTGAGATATATCGTCGAGACCTAGAATTTGCATCTGCGACTTCCTTTGC
>CAYWOZ010000095.1:0-12496 GCA_964458675.1 uncultured Saprospiraceae bacterium | reverse complement strand
GCCTTGTAGTTCACGCGCTAAATGAAATTTACATTCTTTCAGAGGTTAATAGAGGCGCCCTTAAGAAATTCCCATCGCTACGGCAAAGGCAATAACAGATATTATAAACCCAGTTAGAAAAATACGATATGCAATATACAGTAATCTATATTTAGTAGCTAGGGCTTGGCCAAGGATATAAAAATTTTGACTCAAGGCGTCATAAGTCAAGGTATCATTCTTTTGAAATTCTCGCATCCCAATCACATACTCTTCCATAGTCATTTTACTAAAATTTCCAAAAAATAGATACTCCCCTACTTTATTATCCATCTTGTCAAGGTTGATGTAGTTCTTGGTGTGCTTTGGGATAGTAGCTACAATAGAAAAAGCAACTGTCAGTAGACAAGTCAATATAAAAATAGCGAATGGGATACGAAGGCTTAAATGATTCCCAGATAAAAACTCTGGAAGCAATGTACTTAGAAGAATAGAAACTATAATAGCATTGACACTTATCAGTATATTGGCTTTGTTATCTGCAATTTTATTGAACTGTACATGGCTGTTCATCGAAATCCTATACATAGACTCTATCCCTCGTCCAGGTTTAGACTCCTTGTTTTTCGACTTTTTTTTGGCTTGTGTGTCTTTTTTGTCGTCCATAAAATAAAAATACAAATTATAAGACAGAATCAAAATCGAAGCTTCGCGGAACCGAAAGGTGGAGCTCGAAAAGAGCCAGGGGTGGTAGCGGTATACCCATGTGGGTTGGCTCGTAGAGACGCCGATTTATCGCGTCTATAGATGCGCAGGCATGGGTGTAGTAGCGGACGACCCGGCCCACGCCGACAGGCAAGTGGGGGATCCCAAACAAATCTAATCCTCAATCTGCATCCCTACAGAATTTTTTCCAAATCAAACTAGCGAATATGGCACCAGATATAGGAGCCGCGATATATATCCATAAATGAGAAATATTGCCTGAGATAATTGCTGGTGAAATGGACCTAGCAGGATTCATGGATGCGCCTGTTAAGGGGCCAGCGAAATAAGCTTCTAAAAAAACAATGGTTCCAACCCCTAAGGCTGTATAAGAATGGAAAGATTTATTTTGGCTTATGAATAAGACCCCAAACATCAAAAAGAAAGTAAGAAAAAATTCGAGAATGAAAGTTAGTTCTAAAGAAATAAAGGGTATTGTTGCTCCAAGGTTTGGATGCTCTGTATAAAGGAATAGCAAAATAAAAGATGCAGTAAACGCACCTAGCAATTGCGCTATCAAGTAAGCGACTAAATATTTTTTCTCAAATCTATCTGTAAATGAAAAGGCTATACTAACCGCTGGATTAATATGCGCTCCCGAGATATTTTTAAACACACAAATCATAGCACTTACAGAAATGCCAAAGGCAAGAGCAATACCAAGATTGCCCACAGCTCCCTCTAATGCGTCATTAAGTACAATTGCGCCTGTACCGCTAAAAACGAGTACGAAGGTCCCTACAAATTCGGCTAAATATTTATTCATTTACCTAGCCGTTTCTTCTACCTTGACAAAAGCCAGTAAGATGACACTCACAATCAAAAATGCTATTAAAGAAAGAATAGCCGTTCGCATGTTGGCCATACCTGAAACGTAACCGAATGTAAACAAGCCGAGAGAAATCGAAAATTTCTCAACCACGTCGAAAAAACTAAAGTAGGAAGATGAGTTGTCTTCTGTGGCCGGAATAAGTTTGGAGTAAGTGGAACGAGACATCGACTGTACGCCTCCCATCACCAAGCCAACCACCATAGCAATGCCGTAGTACTGCCCTTTGGTATAAGTAAAATAAGAAGCAACAATCACCAGAGTCCAAATTAGTATAATCGTCATAAGTGAAAACTTATTCCCCTTGAACTTTGATAATTTAGAAAAGAGGTAGGCCCCTAGCGCGCCAATCAATTGCAATAGTAATAGCAACTGAATCAGTTCTCCCGTTTCAAAATTCAATTCCTTTTTTGCAAAAACGGAGGCCATGGCAATTACAGTCTGTACAGCTGCGATATAGCAAAAGAAAGAAGCTAAAAACAACTTGGTATATTTCTGCTTACGGATTTCATCAAAAACTTTAATTAACTCTTGCACCCCTTTTGTAATTATATTCTCGCCGGAAGAATTTCCAGTGTGCTGTGGTAATCTTCGAAAAGGAATCTGAGCAAATCCAATCCACCATACACCCACCATAATAAATCCTATTTTCATGGCGCCCAGTTCGTTTTCAAAACCCAAAGTGGAATGAAAAGTTATCATTGCCAGAATGATCACTAATAAAATTACAGAACCAAAGTAGCCCATGGTGAAGCCTTTAGCACTCACCCGATCATAATGTTCTGGTGTCACTATCAGCGGTAGAAAAGAATTATAAAATATCTGTCCGCCGGCAAAACCAATGACGGCCAACATAAATGCAATCAGCCCTAACCACAAATTAGCCATACCCGTGAAGAAAAACAAAGCCATACATCCGAGGGCACCCATCCAGGTAAAAAACTTCATGTAGGTCATACGCTTACCGCCATAATCTGCTATCCCACTTAAAAGTGGTAAAGTCAGAGCAATAATTAAATACGCAAGACTAATGGTGTAGGATAAGAGTTCATCGTTTTTGAAGTTGATACCTAATAAAGAAAATGAATCGTCCGTAACAATGGTAAAGTATATAGGAAAAACAGCCGTGGTGATCACCAATGCGTAGGCTGAATTAGCCCAGTCAAACATAGCCCAAGCGTTCTCTACTTTTTTATTGTTGACCTCGTAGGCCGAATTTGAGGCGGTTTTATTTGTATCCATTCTCCTTGGTTTGACGTCAAGATAGAGAATATCCTTCAAATGCTGTCTTGCTAAATGCAGATATATTTTTGAGCATTAAGCCTTTTATCGAATGATAAGGAGAATTCAATTATTCTTACTATTTTAAGACTTAATTTGATTTATGTACATCGGAATTCTATCTCGTTCAATACATCTCTTTTCGACTAGGGCTTTATTTAGAGCTGCCCAATCAAGAGGCCATCGGGTACGCGTCTTTGACTATATGACCTGCGACATTTTATTAGATGGCGATAAACCTTCTTTAATCTATGGAGCTGAAGAAATACCCGAGATGGATGCTTTCATTCCTAGGATTGGTTCATCCTTTACTTTTCATGGTGTCAGCGTGGTTAGGCAATTAGAAAGAATGGGGGTCACTGCGGCGGTTTCTTCTGAATCCATCACTCGCTCTAGAGACAAATTGATGTGTTCTCAATTCTTGATCAACGAAGGCATTGGAGTCCCCAAGACCTACTATAGCAATAATGCAGATGATCCAAAATTTATCATGGATATTATGGGGGGTGCTCCAGTCATCATAAAACTATTAGAAGGGACGCATGGTGTGGGTGTTGTACTAGCGGAAAATCATAAAACGGCGGAGACCATCATTGAAACATTTTCTAAGACAGGGCAAAAATTTGTGGTTCAAGAATTTATAACAGAAGCAGGTGGTGCGGACATTAGAGCATTTGTGGTAGATGGCAAGATAATAGCTTCTATGCGCCGATCAGCTATGGAAGGAGAATTTAGATCCAACCTTCATCGTGGTGGAAATGCTGCTGTCTATCAGATGAGTGAAGAAGAAAAAGCCACTGCACTAAAAGCTTGTAAAATATTAGGATTAAAGATAGCAGGAGTAGACATGTTGCAATCTGACCGTGGTCCATTGATACTTGAAGTGAATGCATCTCCAGGTTTAGAGGGAATCACTACGAGTACAAGAATAGACGTGGCAGGAAAAATTATCGATTATGTAGAAAAAACGCACGCAGCTAAAAGTAATCCCTCAAAAAATATGCATGCCTAATTTCCCTTTTAAATGAGATATTTATATTTTATTGTTTTTTCTAGCTTTTGTACTCTAGTCTCAGCACAGTCTGTGCAAAGTAGTATAGACGCTTTGGTAAATATGGAAGCTCTTAAGCATGCCTCTGTAAGTGTGCATGTACAGGATATGCAGAATGGAAAAACGCTTGCGGCTCATGACGCCAATCTGTCTCTTATTCCAGCTTCTTCTCTAAAGCTCATCACCACAGGAGTTGCATTAGAATTGCTCGGCGAAGAGTATAGATATGAAACGAAGGTACTTACAGATAATTATAATGTCTACTTGGTGGGAAGTGGAGACCCCACTTTAGGGGCGCCTAAAAGCGATTACACAAAAGACACTAAAGCCCTTATGTTAGAACTAGCACATACGGTCGCCAATACGGGCGCAAGCCAATTCTCTGGTTCTGTGCTAGCTATTTCTGATGTATTCGATACAGCGGTAGTAGGAGATTCTTGGCCCTATTATGATCTTGGGAATTATTATGCCAGTGGAGTTTGGGGTCTCAATATTAGAGAAAACTATTACGATTTATTTTTAGATCAAAATCCAAGTCAAGGAGGAGCTCCTGCTTGCTGCGGAACAGACCCAGAAATCCCTGGCTTACGATTTATAAATGAGTTGAGTTCAGGATCTCCAAAATCTGGAGACAATGCCTATATCTATGGGGGGCCTTACGGTTATCAGAAGTTTATCCGAGGTAGTATACCAGCTGGGAATAGCACTTTTAAAATAAAAGGGAGTATGCCAGAGCCCCCTTTGGTCGCTGCGCAGTTATTACAGAAAGCGCTAAAAGAAAGAAACATAGATTTGTCCCAAAGTGCAGCTTACACTTTCGAAGCACCAAATCTATCGAATGCAAGAGAAGTAGGACTACATCGTTCTCCTAGCATGATTGATATCATCACCGAAACCAATCGTAAGAGCATCAATCTATACGCCGAAGCATTGCTCAAGACAATCGCCCTACAACAGAAAGGAAAACCTGGATCTACTAAATCAGGCATCAAAGTCGTTTACGACCATCTCCATTCAAAAGGGATATCGACGGATGGCCTATATATGGTAGATGGTAGCGGCATGTCTCCGCGCAATGGCATCAGCAGTAAGCAGTTTACCGCATTTCTTCATAGCGTTTATAAACAATCGGATCTATACCCAGCGTATAAAAATAGTTTGGCCATTATAGGACGTCAAGGAACGCTACAATACTTGATGAAGAATAGCCCAATCGCTGGACATCTTTATGGGAAGTCTGGAAGCATGGAACGGGTCCGTAGCTATACCGGCTATATAGAATCGCAATCTGGGCGAACGATCGCCTTCTCCGTAATTATAAATAACTATGCGGGTAAAAGCCGACCTGTGGTACGCGAGATAGAAAAGATATTTAGTAGTATTTATGCTTTATAATTTTTGGGCACCTCTATATAACCCCATTTAAGATGTAATCAAAAACTTTAAAATTTTTATTTCATTTATCATCAAGAACTACTTCGCACGCCATCAAGATGTCGCATAAATTGCTTATCAGTCGCTTATCTTTTTCTTTATCTTACTACTTTATGCCTCAAAGTATGCTTCGGTTCCTTCTTTATCCATGTCCACAGGACATAGATTGCTTCGCAAAGGTCAGGCATGCGTTAAATGAAATTTACATTCTTTCAGAGGATAATAGTGGCGCCCGTAGACTCAATTATTAATCTATTTTTCATGAAGGATGGAAATAGTCTTGTATATTTGTAACATATATGAAATATATTTTTTTATTCAGTCTGTTGATTTTTATTTTTTCTTGTGACAATAATATGGGCACAGGAAAGCGCTATCCTATAGAACAAACTCACGGGCACTCTCATCAGTATTCGGACCATTCTCATGAGGAGGAAGACGACCATCTATTTCATATCGAAAATCCTAATCAAAACATTGATGGATCGGAAGGCAACATCTACGCAAGTGCCAATCGTAATCTATGGCAAAGACCAGAATTGATAGTACAACACCTAGGCGATTTAGAAGGAAAAATCCTAGCTGATATTGGTGCGGGTCCAAATGGCTATTTTAGTTTTATAGTAGCTGCTAATACTCAAGTCAAGAAGGTCTTAGCTTTGGATATTGACCAAGAAGCCTTAGACTTAATTAATAAGAGCAAACCTAGCTATAACAATATACCTGATGACAAGTTAGAAACTAGACTTGTAAAACCTGATGATCCACTTCTTGAGAACAAAGAAGTAAATGTTATTTTGATTGCATATACCTTGACTTATATAGACAATAAAAAGGAGTACTTGATGAATCTGCGAAAGAGTCTTCCAGTCGGAGGTCGATTGGTGATTGTTGATTATAAGATGAAAGAAATTCCGCCCATGTTTCCTCCTCGCTCTCAACGTATGCCTTTATATGAGATGGAGGATTTAGTTGAAGAATCTGGCTTTAAACGTATACTGACTGATGACTACTCATTAGGATCTCAGTATGTTGTAGTAGCCCTCAATCTTTAAATATCTAGCTTAAAGGCTTAAAAATTTTATCCGCATAATTTTTAGGGAGCTCTTCATCATAAAAGTTAACGCAAGCGCTAATCCCTCTTTTATAATGAAGCCGTGCATTTCTATTTTTATCAGAAACTCTTTTTATTCCAGTATTCAAATTTAAGGCAATGCTATCTGTTAAGGTGATAGCTCTTTCGTTACAAAAAGCTAGTGCTCCGGCAGTTCCTTTTGTACTAATAGCTGTCAAGAGGTTTTTGCTTAAAACCGCTTTTGTTTCCAAGGCCATATTCTTTCCTTGCTCCAAATTTTTATTGTTTATCTAATATATTAAGGTTAACACTCGTATTATTTTTAGGAGTATTCCATTCACAGTTACTCAACATCAATATCGTAGCAAGGATAAAAACGAGTATTCCGAAAAACTTTAGGGCACCTCTATTAATATTTTTTAAAGTGTGCTACTTATTGCTAAGAAGTCTATCAACAAAATGGCAAAGCATTTTTATCAAATCTTCTTCCATCTTTTTTCCAGCTTTGAGGCTAGATAGTCGCGGAATATGTTCCGCAAAGTAGATTTGATTGTTCGCCATTTCAAAGAGGTTACTTGCTAGACTTACACTATACGGAAATTTAGGATCGATGCTGATAATAATATCAGAGACTACCTTGACAAGAGATTTATAAGAAAAAAACATCCCTGCCTTATTTTCATCATCTACATCGCTTATGTGGTAGGCTTTGCCGCCTTCCTTAATCACAAGTTTGTGGAGTAGGTTTTCATTAATGTATTTATTCATTGGATTTTCCGCTGTCGCCAGGACGAGATATTTGATAGCAATTTTCAGGCGCTTTTGAGGGGACTCTACATTTCTACTATTAATATCAATTAAGAAATGTACCCACTCCCAATACCAAGAAGTTAAAAAAAGAAGCAAGTAATGCTTGTTTTCGAAATATCTATAAATGGATTTTTCTGTGGATTCAATTTTTACAGCCAGTTTTTTAAAGGTAAATGCCTCTAAACCAAGCTCATCAATTAGAACAATTGAATATTCTATAATCTTTTTACCTAATTCGGTATCCTGAGGGTCTCTTAGGTAGAGACTATCATTCAAATCAAATTTGATTTCCATATGACAATTTAGCATAAAAAAAACAAACCCTTAAACTAAAACTAGAAAAGTGTTGTTAATGATAGCATTACTGTCAATAATTATATCTTTGCAGTTATATTTATAGTTTCATGAAAAGTCCGCTTTACATAGTAATTTTAATAGCATTTGTCCTTGTAGGAGAGGCCATTGGCAATGCCTTGCTCTGGCATCAGCATGAAAATCTATGTTTGGTCGATGGCGAATTAGAATCCGAAGCAGAGAAAGAGTGTAAAGAAAAAGAGGCAAAAAAGAAACTTCAGATAAATCTTCAGAACAGTTCGCTGGTTTGTTTTAACAGTCTAGCATTCAATAATTATACACATCTAAACATTTCCCAGCAAGTGTCTAGGGATGTAATGACTCCCCCACCGAGGCTGTCTTAAGTTAAATTTTAAGAATACTTCATTTTATTTCATTTAGGGACAAGCATACGCTTGAATACCCTTTTCATTTATTTTTTAAAACAAAAAACTGAACGGACTTTTATTTGAGATAAGTATCTCGAACCAATTATCCGCTTAGTACAATAATTCGAATTCGCATGAACGATTTAAACAAATCTACCTTTTTAGGAAATTTGAAATCAGATTTACCGGCTAGTATAGTCGTATTTTTTGTTGCGCTTCCATTATGTCTTGGGATTGCATTAGCCAGTGGGGCGCCATTATTTTCTGGCCTTATCGCTGGTATAGTAGGAGGAATATTTGTAGGTGCCTTGAGTGGTTCTCAAATAGGAGTAAGTGGTCCAGCTGCAGGGCTAGCAGCTATAGTTTTGACATCTATTGGTGCATTGGGGGGATTTGAGAATTTCCTAGTAGCCGTTGTATTAGGTGGTGTCATTCAAGTTGGTTTTGGAATTTTAAAAGCAGGAGTGATTGGCTACTACTTTCCTTCCTCTGTAATCAAGGGGATGCTGACTGGTATTGGTATCATTATCATATTGAAGCAAATTCCACACTTTTTTGGATATGATGTAGTAGCAGAAGGTGATTTTGCGTTTAACCAAGCTGATGGAGAAAATACGTTTTCTGAACTTTTTGTAATGCTTAAGAATATAAGTGTAGGGCCAACTATTATAGCTATTGTTGGATTGAGCATTATGCTTTTATGGGACAAGGTTCTGTCGAGTAAAGGGAGATTTTTCAAACTTGTACAAGGCCCTTTGGTAGCCGTAGTGCTAGGAATCATATACTATAATGTAACTAAAGGAACTTCTTGGGGTATTGCAGACAGTCACTTGGTAAGCGTACCCACTCCTTCAGACTTCAACTCATTTTTAGGGCAATTTACACTACCAAATTTTGCAGCGATTACGAATCCTGCAGTATGGCTAACTGCATTTACTATAGCTTTGGTAGCAAGTCTAGAAACACTTTTATGTGTGGAAGCTACTGACAAATTAGATCCTGAGAAAAGAGTTACACCTACAAATAGAGAGTTAATGGCTCAAGGAACTGGAAATATAATCTCTGGAATGATTGGTGGCCTGCCGATTACTCAAGTGATTGTAAGATCCTCAGCAAATATTCAGTCCGGAGGTAAAACCAAGGCTTCCGCAATTATACATGGTGGATTGCTGATCATCTCTGTATTATTGATTCCAGGTTTACTAAATATGATTCCCTTGTCTGTACTAGCCGCTATCTTGTTGATAGTGGGGTTCAAACTAGCAAAGCCTGCTCTTTTCAAAGTCATGTATGGATTAGGTTGGAAGCAATTTATACCGTTTATAGTAACCATTTTAGGAATTGTATTCACCGATCTACTCATCGGAATTGGCTTAGGGCTTGGGGTAGGAATTTTAATTATACTCTACAAGTCTTATCAAAATTCTCACTTCCTACACTTAGAAGATCACAGTAATGGAAAGAGAAAAATTAAAATGACTTTTGCGGAAGAAGTTACTTTCTTCAATAAAGGAGCTATTCTGAATGAATTAGATCAATTGCCAAAAGATTCATTTTTGGAACTAGATGTACGCAAGACTAGATTTTTGGATAATGATATCATCGAAATTTTAGAGGATTTCGCTGTAAAAGCTCAAAATAGAAAAATTGATATCAAATTGATCTCGGAACGTGGGGTCGTTAAAAATCCAAACAGTTTTATTGAATTTTTTAAATTGAGGCCAAAACTGGCTAATTAAAATATCATAGTTGAGAATGGAATTATTGGTTTTACCTAAGCTATAAACCTCTGTACTTAAAATTAAAGCAATAAGCCGAGCTTCCATTGGGTGCTCGGCTTTTTTTTAAGTCTAATGTTGAGTCAAGGCATTACTGAAAATATTTGCCTCTGTTAGTGATTTTGGTAAAGAGTTCGATTCTATACTTGCAATAAAAAATCAAAACAGGTTTTAGTTTTTTGGCTGAGGGATGGGAGTCAGTGCCGAATTTTCTCGGCAAGTGCGTAGCACCGAAATGAAATGGAGTGACGCACAGCCCGGCCCAGAGCCATGTCCAGCCTAGCTTTTGCGGAGACAGCATATGGAGAAGAGACCGCCCCTAATCCCTGAATTACAAATTCAGAAATAATATCCAAACTGTCTTATAAAATACTTATTATTACTAATTTAAATATGTATATAATTCCACTTTAAATATTAAAAATTGATGCTTTTTAATTAAATTTGGTGGCTATCAGTACTAAAATTAGGGTTCGTCTATTCAACCTGCCTAACCGATTTTCAAATAACAACAAGGTTTATTTTTATGCCATCTCTTTCTAATTGCAAGTGAATGAATGACTTACGGTATACATAAATTTTGTATTTGACATATAAGCGTATTGCTTTCTAATACCCAAGTAGCGCTATTTTTTAACCTATAATTTTCTACCACATGCTTAATTATTACCAAACAAACAAAAGAATTAATTTACAACTTACTAATTATTTGAGGAATAAATTCCATCAGATGATGGATGCATTACTACTTATATTAGTGGGCTTATTACTACTATTGACGAATACTTCAGTTGCTCAAACTGGTACTTATACTTTAACGGGAGAAGATAGTTTTGGAGATGGCTGGGGTGGCGAACAGCTTATTGTCACAGCCCCTATATCTGGTGATGTGATTTTTGATGGGCCTGTTAATGCTTCTATTTTGACTACAACATTTGATGTGGCAGATGGTGAAACGGTTATGGTTTGCGAAACAGGTGTTGCTGGGTTATTTTCTAATGAAGTTTCGTACTCTATTAGTGACCCAAGTGGAGTTATAGTTCACAGTATTCCATTTGATGGATATATAGGGCCACTAAATGCTACTACTCCTGGTCCATGTTTTACAATTTTTGGGGATACATTAGTGGTAGCAGATACTGTTCCGCCCACAATTGTGTGTCCAGCAGATATGACTTTGTTTTCAGGACCTACAAATTGTGGTACTAATTTAAATTTCGGCATTACAGCGGATGACGCTAATGGGCCTGTAACTGTGACGTCAAGTCCTAGCAGTGGTTCTTTTTTCGATGTTGGTCAAACCACAGTAACGTCTACTGCCACTGATCCAAGTGGAAATCAATCCATATGTACATTTAATGTAACCGTATTAGATACGACACCTCCTTCTTTGATTTGTGTAGACGATTTTCTTGCTGTGGATCCAACTACTTGTGAGGCACTTGCCACAAGCTTACAAACACCTGTAGTAAATGAAGGTTGTGCTCCTTTACAAAGTCTAACTAATGATGCTCCAAACACATTCGGTGTAGGAAGTTTTGTTATTACCTGGACAGCAATTGATTCTTCAGGAAATCAGGGGACTTGTACTCAGAATCTAACCGTTGTTGACAATACTTTCCCTACAGCTATTTGTCAAGATGTAACTGCTTCCTTAGACGCCAATGGTATGGTTGATGTTTCTAGCTTGTCTATTACAAGTGGTTCCTTTGATGCTTGTGGTCCAATAACTACAGTTTTCTCAAACAACACTTTAGACTGTTCAAATATAGGGCTGACTAATTCTATCTCTGTAACGGTTACTGATGGGTCTAATAATTCCAGCACTTGTAGTTCAATTATTACTGTAGTAGATGATTTACCACCTACAGTGATTTGTAATGATATTACATTGGATATAGGAAGTTCAAATGGAATGGTAACAATTTCAACTTCAGATATTGATAATGGTTCTACTGATAATTGTGGTATTCAGAGTTTGGAATTAGATAATACCACATTTAATTGTGCCGACGTTGGGTCCAATTCTGTAGTACTAACTGTTACTGACGTAAATGGAAATTCGAGTAGCTGTACCGCAAATGTGGAAGTAATTGATACGATTCCGCCTTCTGTAACTTGTATGGATATTTCGGTAGAACTAGACGAAAATGGATTAGCCACTTTATTGCCTTCCGATATAGGAACTCCTGTCTTTGATATTTGCGGTTTCCCAACAGGTTCAGAGCAATTATCAGTTGATTCATTTGATTGCTTAATGCTGGGAGTAAACATGATAGAATACTCAGTTACTGACGTATCAGACAATATAGGTTCTTGTATTGCTACAATAACTGTAGAAGATAATATACCGCCAGTTGCAAACTGTCAGGATATTAATGTTGTCTTAGATGTAAATGGAAATGCCACAATTTCTGCTTCTGACATAGACAATGGTTCTTCAGATAACTGTTCTATTGTTAGCACATCTGTTTCACCAAACAATTTTACTTGCTCTGATATAGGGGCTAATACCGTAACGCTAACGGTTACCGACGCTGGTGGAAACGTCAGCACTTGCGATGCAACAGTAACCGTAGAAGACAATACGATTCCTACTGCAATATGCCAAGATATAAGTGTTTCTTTAGATGCAAATGGCAATGCGACTATAACAGCCACTGACATAGACAATGGATCTTTAGATCTGTGTACTAACGTCAGTTTAACTGCAACACCTTCAAGTTTCACTTGCTCTGATATAGGAGCTAACACAGTAACATTAACGGTTAC
>CAYWOZ010000094.1:0-12773 GCA_964458675.1 uncultured Saprospiraceae bacterium | reverse complement strand
CAAGGTTCATTGAAATATCAAAATTGTTAGGACCTTTTTTCTTTATATTAAAGGGACTTACTTTATAAATGCTTTTTTGATTTACGGAGGTGAATATTTTCTTAGCTGTATCTAATTTGCCAGCAGCTAGCATAGGCGCAAGTAGTCCACCCGTTGATGTACCAATAAACATATCGTATTCTTTTCCACAGCCAGACATAAGAAACTCAGCCAAGCCTCCAGCATAGGCCCCCTTACTTCCTCCTCCTGATATTACTAATGCGTTCATATGTTAAATTTTCTATATTGAATGTTCTCTTAATTATAGGGCACCTCTATTCTAAAAATTTAACAATTCTAAATACCCAATAGTTTCTTCATTGTTTCGAGCTTTCAAAATCGAGCAATAATCACTTGAAGAATATATAAAACGCGTTATAGTGATGGAATAGCCACTAACAATTGAGGGCTCCACAAACGGAAATAACTTGTCCAGATACATAAGAACTTAAATCTGAAGCGAGGTATAAACAGGCGTTAGCTATTTCTTCTCCTTGCCCTAATCTTTTCATTGGGATACTGGCCAGGAAGTTTTCTTTTGTTTTTTCATCTAACTCTGCTGTCATTTCTGTTTCTATAAATCCAGGAGCGATGACATTGCAGCGAATGTTTCTAGACCCAACTTCCTTGGCAATAGATTTAGAAAACCCAATGATACCTGCTTTGGATGCAGCGTAGTTGGCTTGACCTGCATTACCGAACACTCCGACTACAGAAGACATATTGATGATAGATCCAGATCTATTTTTCATCATTGGTCGCATGACTTGCTTGGTAAGATTGAATACAGATTTTAGATTTGTTTCTATAACAGCATCCCACTGATCTTCACTCATACGTAACATTAAATTGTCTTTAGTGATACCAGCGTTATTGATTAATACATCTATCTGTCCATATTTTTCAATGACCACTTTTACCAATTCTTCTGCTTGTTCGAAATTACCAGCGTCGGACTGAAACGCAGTCGTATCACTACCATTGGCATTTAGTTCTGCTACTATTGCATCAGATCTTTCAGATGAAGATCGATAAGTAAAAGCGACCTTAGCGTCAGCGGCTGCAAATTTTCTGACTATTGCTTCACCTATCCCTCTAGACCCTCCTGTAATAAGTACTACTTTGTTTTCTATATTAATCATACGTAGTAAAATTGGTTGATATTAATTAAAATTTGAATGGGCGCCAATTTACAAAAATAATAGTAAACCGCTTAGTCAAATGACTGAATCAAAAGCATGAAGGATGGTAGTGATACGAGGCGTCTCAAATATCCCATGAAGGAATGGATGGCGACGGATGAGCGACCTGGCGAATACTAGCCATATATATCCTGAATGGATAGCTGAGATGTCGAGTACAAACGAACAGCCTGGTCGCAGATGGGCTGGCATGCAGTTTGGCGCAATGCGACATGCCCAACCAAATAAGACCATCGTAAAAGTGAAAAAGGACACTATCTAAAAGATAATGCCCTGTTTTCTACGAGTCGTTAACATACTTGTTTAATAGACTATGTTAATCTCGCCTTTAAAGTTGATTTTGGTTCCATCAATAAATTCTATAAATGCAGAGTACACATAGGTACCTGGTTGCATGTTTTGTCCTCTCCAAATACCATCCCAACCATTTTCGGGAATATTGGGAAGGAAATTATTTTTTTCAAAAACTTGATTACCCCATCTGTCAAACACAGCTAAGCTAGTCACCTCTGTAGCAGCGATATCCGTGAATACAGTGAAGAAATCATTGACACCATCGCCATTAGGAGAGAATGCTGTCGGTATATATACTCTCCTATCATCTTCTACTTCTACCACTATGTTGTCTGTACCACTACAGCCTTCCGAATTCGTAACCACTACTATATATGTAGTCGTAGTTAGAGGTGCTATCTCTCTAAAGTCTACATCGATAGGTCCAGCTTCGCCGTTATCTGTCCATGCGAATGATACCACATTCCCTGTAGTCTGCACAAACAATTCTGACTCTTCTCCAAGTCTTATTATTTGGTCTTCTCCCAAGTCTGCTGAAACTTGTTCTGGATCTGTAATCTGAAATAAGGTATCCCATTCGCAACCAATATTATCCTGGACAACTAAAGTATATTCTCCTGATGGGAGATTTGCGTAGGTATTGATATCCGTGAAATTTGTTTCACTATTTATAGCATATAAATACGGCGCTGCTCCTCCTATCACATTTTCTACATCTAGTATTCCATCTCTTTCTCCAAAGCAAGACGGATCGGCCATGAAAAGGGAAGCGCCTACAGGACGTTCTAGGTTTTCATCTACTTCTACTAGCATAGTATTTTCGCAGCCTGTTTCTGTATTCAAAATAGTAAGTGAGTACTCTCCCGCACTATTGACCTCTATGGCAGGAGTTCCTTGTCCAGTGTTAATGCTGGCGCCTGTCCAAGCGTACTCAAACTGTGTACCTCCACTTGAGTTGGATGCGTCAATGGTAACCATGTCTGTTACACAATTTAATTCTGCTATTGGTGCTACTTCAAGGTCTGGAAGTACCCTGTCTTCTTCTACCTGAATTATCTCTGTGCTCTCACAACCGTTCAATAGATTCTGCACAACTAAGGTGTATGCGCCGATGGTGTCTACGCTAATCGTAGAGGTATTACCTCCTGCTACAATACTAGAAGTACTAGGCCCCGTCCATGTGTATGAAAACGAATTATGCGTTGCATTTAAGACACTTTCTACATTCACAACATTGTCAACACAAGTTAATATGTCTGTTGGTGTAAATGTTATGGCAGGTGCTTCTTGATCTTGAACAACAGGAACGCTTGCCTCATCTGTACATCCATTCACTGTATTAGTTACAAGCAAAGTTACATTTCCTCCTTCTGTCAGCATAAATGATTCATCCATAGATAAAGTGTCTTGACTTGCATTCGTCCAGGTATATTCTAATGGAGCATTTCCTGTAGATAAACTTGCACTAAAATCGATAGATGGATCAAAACAATCTAGTCTATTTGCTGAATTCGTAATCGTAGCTTCAGGGACTTCTACGTCCTCGAGTACAGTTACAAAAAATTCTGCTGTACAGCCATTTTCTACTTTCTGTATTTCTACAGTATAGATTCCATCATCTGACACTACTAAATCTGCACCACTACCCACTACCTGACCGGTATTATCCGTCCATTCAAAATTTGCATCAGACGTGAAATTAGTAATATTAGGTGTTAGCGTGGATTCTGTAGTCACGCAAGTTAGTACATCAGGAGTTAGAAAATCAGCAGTCGGTGCTTCAAGATCTTCTACAATATCTATAGAAGCTGTGCTTACACAACCATTGGCCTGGCTAGTTGCTTCTAAAACAACCATGCCTACTTCGGTAGCTAAATAACTTTCTTCATTAGAAATAATATTCCCCATATCATCTCTCCAAATAGGCGTTATAGGACCATTTGTAGATGTATAGTTCACCTCAACAAAGTTGTTGTAGCAATTGATAATCTCTGGGTTGGTTACTTCTACTATTGGCTTTATAGTATCTATTGGTACAAATATGCTAGCGCTGTTCGTACATCCATTCTGAGTATCAGTGATAATGAGTTCGTAACCCCCTGATATTGATGCGCTTGCATCCTCTATTGAACTTATAGACTGACCATTAGGGTCTAGCCACTCATACGCGATTGCACCATTGTTGAAAGTGCTTGATTGATTTCCATTCAAAATGATTACAGGGTCATTACATGTAATAGTCGCTGCATTACCCACATTTGGAGTAGGTTCATTTTGATCTATGGAGACCGTTACAAAAGCTTCTGTGGTACAACTATTAGCTACATCTGTCACTACTAATCTATAATCTCCCTGTGTGGCTGCATCAATGGTCGGTGTATTTCCAACTGGATTACCCGTTGGGTCAAACCAAGAATGAATAATATTGCTTCCCATAGAGGAATTCGTTCCGCCAATCTCGACCAATGTTTCAGCACAAGTGATGGTCACTGGTAATCCAGAATCTGCATCTGGAAAAACACTATTATCAATTATTGTAGCGAATGACTCTACAGTACAGCCTGTAAAATTATCTGTTATAACCAGATCATACTGTCCTACGTCACTTGTAGTAAAATCAGAGTCCTGAGAAACAGAGTTACCTGCTGAATTAAACCACTCAAAACTAAAATCATTCATATTGCCTGCAACACTTGCTTCTAAGGTTGCATCTGTATTTACACAATCTAAGTCTTTATCTACACCAGCGTTTCCTAATGGAGCCATAACGTTTTCTTCCACTCTGACAAGAATAGAATCAGCACACATTAAATTATTGTCCGTCACAACGAGTTGATATGTACCAGAAATCGAAATATCGACATTTGGGTCTGAAGAAATAAAAGTATTGTTATTATCTGTCCATGCATAAGTGACTCCTACTCCGGATGAAGAACCAGAACTACTCAAAGTAACAGTGGTTTCGTTACAAGTCAAGGTGTCAGGTACAGGAACCGCAGCAACTGGTAAAGTGGGATCATCATTCACTGTTACTGTGGCTGCTTCTGTACATCCATTGATAGTATTTTCTATACTCAGCGTATAATCACCTTGTACAGACGTTGTAAAGGTTGGATCATTACTCAACATATCTCCTGCTCCATTGGTCCAAGTATATACAAACTCTGGTCCTGTAGATGAAGTACCTCCTCCCAATGTAGCTTCTCTTGTGGAACAAGTGAGCATAAGAGTTGGCCCAACATCTACCGTTGGCTTATCAAAATCTTCAGTAATTAAGACTGAAGAAGTTGTACTACAATCACTATTTATATTTGTCACAACTAGAGTATACATGCCCATTCCTGAAACAGGTAAGGTCGCGTTCGTTCCTAAAACTCCAGGACTAGTTGTGCTAGTCCATTCATATGTGAATTCTGGACCCATACTGGTAGTTGCATCACCAATCGTTGTCGTTGGTGTATTACAATTTAACAACATCGCTGTTCCTGCCTCCGCAATTGGTGGAGTTGCATTTTCTATGACTGTTATAGGCATAGTTGCTGCACAACCATTTAAGCCAGTTACCTCTAGCGTATACGCTCCTCCCATTGTTATCACTGGATCTGGAGATGTAGACGTAAACATATTAGGTCCTGTCCATAAAAAGGACACCCCAGGTGTGGTTGATGCACCTTGTAGCGTAGCGTTAATATTAGTACAGTCTATATCGTTAGTCGATACCGCCGAAATATTTGGAGTCATCATATCTTCTACAACGGTCTCCGTAACAGTGGTAGTACAACCCGTAGGACTAGTGACTATCAAAGTATAAACACCTCCTTCGGTAGCTGTTATTTGTGCCATGCTGCCGATAGGGCCTGAAGGTCCTGTCCAATCAAATGTAACTCCTGGAGTAGCAGAACTTGCTGTAAGTCCTGTATCGGCATCGGTGCAATCTAAATCATTTTCTTTAGATATGGTTCCATCTGGATTACCACTGGAGGTAACTGTAACATCAGTCATCGCCGTACACCCATTCGGTGCAGTTACAGTTACAAAGTATGTCCCCGCTTCATTAGCTGTAAAAGACTGGTCATTAGAAACAAACATGTTTGGTCCTGTCCAACTATAGGACAAGCCCATGAAAGTAGAGTTTCCAGAAATAGAAGTACTGGGATTAAAACAATCTAAATTATTGGTTGATAGAGCCACTATATTCGGTGGTGTCACATCTTCTGTCACTACAACGTCCTGCGTATGTATACAACCTGAGGCGGTATCTTCAATTTCTAAAGTATAGGTCCCCGCTGCAGACACCTCAATACTACTTGTGTTAGGGTTGGACGTAGGAGAAATAGTTCCGTCTATTGTAGTCCAAGTATAGGTGAAGCCTGTAGGATTGGCTAAATTAGGGTCTAAGGTTGCAGTTAAATCTGCACAATTAATTTCATAAGCTGCATCAAAATTATAGGTAGGCGCACTTGTATTTTCAGATACTGATATTGTTACTTCATCGATACAGCAAGAGACTACATCTACAACTGATAATGTATAATCTCCAATGGCATCCACAGTAGGTGTTAATGTATTGGCACCCGAAACGATATTACCAGTAGTCGTATTCCATAAATACTCAACATTCACACGCTGCGTACTCGCTAAACCATCCAAGTTTATTTGATTACCAATACAAAGTTCGGCGTTATCTGCTTCTGCTTCTACGTCTGGTAAAATACCTTGTGATACTTGAACTGTAAAATCACATATATCTCCTTCGAAGCCATCAATCATCAAATAAAGCTCTTGCCCAACAACTACATTTTCTGAAATAACATTTAAAGGAGCAACTGCACCAAAACTGGCACATAAACTTTCCAATTCAAAATTTACACAGTCAGAAGTTAAATACAAAGCTGCTTGCAATCCTTTACCAGTAGTGCAATCAGATGGAATAATAGAAATAGCAACTGGAATTTCATCGACAATGAATCTAAAGTATTGATCGTTTTCAACTAATCCACAAAAATCATTAGGCGGTGGGCCTGGCAGGTATCCTGCAGTTGTACCCATATAGCCATCTAGATTACAACTCATAAGTGGTGCATCAGCGCAATTTTCTCCACCAAGGGGTGCGGGCTGACAAGTTTGTGCTTGAATATTTAGTATCGAAATTACTAATAGTGCAAGCACAGATAGAAATCTGTAAAATGGTAACATAATTTTCTCATTCAACTTTAAACAAATGGTAGGAGGGTAAATTTTATACGTCTATTAACAGTATAAAAGTAGATGAGAATGAGGCTATATATTTCTAAAAAAAAGGGTCTTTGTGTCGCGCTAAATTAAAAATAGTGAGAAAATAAAATCTTTGTAATTCGTTGTTTTTCATTACTTTACGACAACATAAGGTTTTTTCAGGAGCCTAAATCATGACAAAAAGTAGATGTTAAAATTTGAGATTACCTTATCAAATGAAGCAATGCTATAAATACGATTAGATATAAGGAATGGACTATGTGTATAAAATTAGATTAGAGAGATTTATGAAAAGAATGGATGTGGTATGACCTAAAAGCATAATACTTAAGCTCCTTTCAATGCCATAATTATTTTTTCCGGAAGAGTTACTATCAAAGTATTTTAATATATATTTGAAGGTGGGCCTATAAAAAAAGGGTCATTAATCTCTCGACTAATGACCCTTGAATATTTTTTTTTTTTAGGAAATTATCTAATCAGCGTGATATCACCCTCATAGAAAATCTCTTCTCCATCGACAAATTCAACAAGTACTTTGTAAACATAAACGCCTGGACTCATTGATTCAGTTCTGAAGCTCCCATCCCAACCATTTAAATCCATAAGTGCCTGCTCAGGGCTTTGCTTTTCATTGAAATAAACTTGCTCTCCCCAACGATCATAAATCGCAAAGTCGTGTATGTATTCGATTAGGTCAATATCAGCATATACAGTGAAGAAATCATTAATTCCATCCCCATTTGGAGAAAACGCAGAAGGGATATATACTGGTCTTGTTTTTTCTACAAAAATCGTAATATTATCTGTAATAACACATCCATCTGCATCGAAGGCAGTAACCTCATAAGTTATAGTATTAGACAAGAATCCAGTATTAGGATTTTCGCCTAATAGAGTTGAATCACTCCAAGTAATCACATCAATATCGAAGTTATTATTATCTGTATTTATATTTATAGAATCACCAAATGGAACTACAAGATTTTCTCCAAGTTCAAGTGCTAAATCCACTGCTGGGTCAATTGTCAATGTCTGATTATATAAACATCCGTTGATATCCATCACGACAACGTCATATTGACCTGCAGTTAAGCCTAAGAAATCTTCTTGGGTGCCGAATGAATCACCACCATCTATAGAATATACATAAGGTGCTTCTCCTCCTGTCACAAGATTTGGCTCAATACTAATAGAACCTGTATTTGGTCCAAAACAGTTTACGTCATCTCCTTGTGGGTTGATGCCTGTGATTACATTTGTATTCTCTAGAACTTCTACTTGAATAAGGTTAATACAGCCGTTCGATGGGTCTGTAACCAATAATTCATATACACCAGCTTCTCCTACTATAGGCATCAAGGTATTGCCATCGGATAAAATACTACTAGCAGATGGTCCAGTCCAAGCAAAGGTGAATTCATTTGAAGTATTACCCATAAGCTGAACAGATTCTGTATCACAATCTAAAGTTTCTGGATTCCCAATAGTTGCGGCAGGAGTAGTTACAGATTCAGATACATTGGCCGTTTGTACTGTTGTACATCCATTATCTATATCTGTAACCGTAACTGAATAAGGTCCTGCTGCAGTAACTCCAATAAGATCTTCAGTTGTCGCAGTAAATCCACCTGGTCCTGTCCAACTGAATGATGAATTAGTTGATGTTAAGGACTCTATCAATACATCTGTACTTCCTGAAATACAATCAAGTTCTCCATCAAGTGTACTAAACATAGGTGAATCTATATTTTCGAAAACTTCTATAGTAGCAGTCTCATCACAACCATTGCTTCCATCTACTACGAACAAAGTATATATACCTGGTTCGTTTACAGTAATATTTTCACCTGTTCCAACCATACCTCCATTAGGGCCTGTCCACACATAATTTAAGGCTCCTATACCCGTCGTTGCGCTTGCATCTAATGCTACGTCTAAATTATCACAAGTAAGCACTAATGGCTCTGCAATAGTAGGAACTGGCTTGTTTTCGTCTGGTGTAATAACAACCTCATCCGTCATCGTACATCCATTCAACCCATCCCTAACTTGTAATATAAAGGTACCAGATTGTACAACATCTATAGAAGCAGTAGTACCGAGAGGCACTCCATCAGAAGTAGTCCATAAGTAAGTCAAATCTGATGCTTGGCCTGTTCCTGTACCGGAACCAGAAAGTGTAACGAAAGCATCTGCACAAGCAAAGTCAGCATCCAAACCTGCATCTGCGGTTGGTTCAACTATATTCTCCATTACAGTAATAGTCGTTGGTATTTCACAAAGGTTAGCACTATTAAATACTGTTAATGTGTACATACCAGGTGTATCTGTAGTCGTGTTTAAATCAGTCGATCTAAATCCATTAGGTCCTGTCCATTCATATGAGATGGTTGGGCCTTCTGTTGATCCAGTACCTACCAATTCGATAGTCGGGAAGTCACAGGTAATCACAGAAGCACTTGGTGTAGATACTGGAATATTCATATCTTCCGTAACCATTATTATAGCCTCCGAAGTACAGCCATTGTCCTCAGCAATTACAACCACTCTATATTCTCCTGGCTCATTAGCCATTGGATTCATAGCTGTAGGATCCGAGAGTGCAGTAGCACTAGGTCCTGTCCAAAGATATTCTCTAATACCTTCGCTGTTAGTGATTCCAAGTTGTGTTTCTGTAACTTGGCAATTCAACATATCCGGTGTCAATCCTGATATTGTTGGCTCAGTAATATCCTCTTCAATAGTAATTTGCTCTGTTATAGAGCAGCCATTAGAGGGATCTAAATAAGTAATATCATACACTCCTGGTTGATCGGTCATCACCGTACTATTTTCTACGTCACTAATACCTGGTCCATTCCAAGTAAAGACTATACCTGTTGTAGAGGAAGTTGCAGTTAACTCAGAAACCATATCATCACAAGTTAGCAACTCTACAGTCGCTACTCGAGTTCTATCTTCTGGGTTATCTCTTTGATCTTCCGCCAATGCAGAAGAAATCGTAGAACATCCATTCACAGGGTCTGTGATAGTAACATCGTATGTACCCGCTTCTGTAATTTCTGGATTTGCTATATCAGACATGAATCCATTTGGTCCTTCCCAAGCATAAGTTACATCAGGTACCATAGAAAGTGCTTCTATAGAGAACACGGCCCCTGGTACACAAGTAATTTCTGTGCCGGTAGTTGCTAGGTCTGGTTCATCCAAATTAACAGTCACAATAGCATCAATAGAGGATTCGCAATCATTATCGTTATCAATAATAGTAAGGGTATATGTCCCAGATGCATTCGCAATGATATCTTGATTCATATCATCCCCTGAAAAGCCGATTGGAGTTGTCCATTGATAAGTCGTATTTGGAGCTGAACTTGTACCAAAAATCATAGTTGTTCCAAACTCACAGGTAATCTCTCTTTCTACAGTCGCTCCTGGAGTAGGTAAGTTTTCGTCACTCGAAATCTCAAATTCAGCAGTGGCAGTACACCCATTAGATCCAGTCACTGTCAAAACATACATACCTGCCGCTTGGAAATTTGGATTTTGTTGTGTAGAAATTGGAGTGTCATTTCCTTGTAAAGTCCAAACATATGGATCAGCCCCTAACATAGAAGAAGTACTACCAAAAAGTTGAATATTGTTCAAACCACAAGTCAAGAGATCATCTCCAGTAATCATTACATTTTCAGGTGGTGCAAAATCAGAGTCAACATTAACCATAGCCATTGCTTCGCAACCGTTGTCAGGAGAAGTAACTGTTAACATCCAATCTCCAGGCTCATCAACCATTTGCATTTGGCCGGTTAACATTGTTCCATTCTCTGAAGTCCAAAGGAATTCTGCATTTGGATCATCTGAATCTCCTTCTAATAAAACCATAGGCGTAACACAGTTTAACTGCTGAGTAGGAAGTGCAACTGCGAGAGGTATGTCCATATTCTCATCAATAACGACTGTTGCTGATTCTTCGCAATTATTAACCATATTGACAACAGTAAGCGTATAAGTACCTGGCTCAGAAACAACAAAATTAGGATCATTACTAATCACATCGTTACTATTATTAATTGTCCAAGAATACTCTAAGTCATCACTTGATCCATCACCGTTCATTCCAACGCCACCTAAAGCGTAAGTATCTTCTCCGTCTCTACAAGAGAGAGTAAAGTTTGGTGCTACTAAGGCCGTAATCATATCAGTATTATCGAAAACTTCTACAGTTTCTATAGTTTCGCATCCGTTATCACCAATAGCTACAGCAGTAAAGATACCCGTAGTTGTTACCGTCGGATTACTTATGCCCGCGCCAAGTGACATACCACTAGGATCTGTCCAAGTAAAATTAGTACCAATTGCCAATGGATCTACATCACTTGCAGATAAGGTCACAGAATTTGGCTCACAAAAGATGGTACCTCCTGTTAGATTTATTACTGGGGGTTCTACATCAAACAATGGAGTTATACTACCATCAGATGAACAACCATTTGCCGAATCTGTAGCAGTGACTGTGTATGAACCTGGTGGTGTATTCATATCAAAAGTGATCATATTTCCTGGTATAACTCCATTTGGTCCAGTCCATACTACATCGATATCAGGGTTTGAAGGATCTCCTAGAACACCTGTCCAAACCACATTGTCGTTAGTACAAGTAATAGGTCCTGGATCTCCACTTAACATTGTAGGTATTATCATCGGTACACTATCATCATTCTCTACATTAGATACAGCTGTTGTAGAGCAACCATTATCTAAATTAGTTACGGTCAATGTGTAAGTTCCCGCTGAAGTAACATCTAAATCTATACCTGGATCGAATACATTATTACCCGCATCCGTCCAAGTAAATTCTAAATTAGTAGGGTCTGTTGTTGTTGATCCTTCAATTGTAAAGCTAGTCTCCGTACAAGAAATAATTCCGTCTGTAGCCATTACATTCTCAGGTGCCGCATCATCTAATGTTACCTCTACAGTCTCAATAGATGTGCAACCATTAGACAGATCTGTAACAATCAGTGTATATGTACCATCTGTCATGGCATTTAGCACTTCTGTATTTCCAGCTGCATCGCCTGATGTGTCTAACCACTGGTAAGTCAGTGTTCCCGTTCCTGCAGCAGCTGATGCTGTACCGTCTAGTTCAACTCCTGTCATCATATTGAAACAGTTCAATACTTGACCCATACCAGGATCAGAAACTGGATCCATCATGTCCATCCCAACAGTAGCATTGACTTCGGTGGTACATCCATTGACTTCATTTGTGATTATTAATGAATAATCTCCAGGAGCAAGTGCTTCTTGATCTTCGCTAGTGCCTAAGGCAGTACCTGTGCTGACGTCTCCTTGGAACCACTGGTAAGATAGCATATCTGTTGTTGTAGAACCTGACTGAAGCATGACTGAACTTACTGCACAAGTAATATCATCTGGATCACCGATAGATGCATCTGGCATTTCCATATTTTCATCTATGACTATAGGAAGTGTAGAAGTACATCCATTAGCTGGATTAGTTACGATTACATCATATGTGCCCATTACCGTTAAGTCTATTTGAGCGTCTGTACCGATAGACATACCAGTATCATCGAACCATTCATAAGTTAATCCAGAAATAGCTCCACCCATATCGTCCGTAGCATTTGCAATAGCACTCACCATACTATTGTTAGTACAGTTCAAAACCAAATCAGCTGGTAGCATATCTAATACTGGTGAATCCTGGTTTAATGTAATATCTCTTGTGATAGTAACATCACAACCCGTCAATACATCGGTAACTGTCAAAGTATATGTACCATCTTCATCTGCTACATGTGCAGCATCGGTTGATACTTCAGTATTATTTGGATCCATCCAAGAGTAGGTATATCCCATAACTCCTCCTCCAGCTACAAGTGCATCAGGGAAAGTGATTTCTTGAATATCACAAGTAAGAACTGAATCTCTAACATCTGTAACAGAAAGTGTAGGCATATCAACCGTAACATT
>CAYWOZ010000093.1:0-12783 GCA_964458675.1 uncultured Saprospiraceae bacterium | reverse complement strand
AGCTCCCTGCTCAAAATCAATCAAAAATAGACATCATAATGACCACAAACCTCCAAAAAACAGTATTAACCATTATTTTAATGTGAATAACCTCTAGAATTACCCCATTTTCTCCTCAAAAGCCAAGACTTAGATTTTTTTAACATAAAAACGCTAGTTCATATAAGTCATTTAAATTATAATTGCATAGAATTTGTCTTAAAGGTACCACCTGTAACTCTCTCTATTTCACTAAATTATATATGCTGTAACATTGTTTATGCAGAATTGTATACTTCGCAAGGCAGCGTTTGCGTTAAATAATTTTGTAAATATTTGAAGTATTAGAATTAACGACTATATTTGTGTCACTATGGTAATCTTGCCAAAGAACCAACACAAAATAACGTTGTAAAACCTATTTTATGAGTAAACTCAAAAATTCAGCGGATTCAACAAATTTGTGTTCCATGAGCTTCCTTAAAGTATTGAAGTCAAGAATTAAAAAGGCAGATAGAAATTCTATACAGACACACTCCGAAACAAGTTTGAGAGGACTGGACGCCTTTAATTCAAGATTTAACGCACTACCAAGCTAATTCTTTAAGAAACAACTATCCAAAGACTAAACGGCACTATATAATATATGGTGCCGTTTTTTATATTTTTGTGCTTATACCATTTCTGTTTTTATATTTCGCATAAATTTTTGAATGAAATTTTTCATGATCAAGGCGATGAACGAAGTGAACCGTTTACGGGTGGGCTGATTGATAGCCTTAGCTATCATGAGTATTTTTAACGCAGAAACTAGCCTGACAGTAGGCAGGTTGGGAAATTGCATCATAAATTTAGTGAAATTATAAACCAGAAATGGTATTAACATCTGTTGTGAAGAAAATCGATAAACTTCTTATTAAAAATTTCATAGGTCCCTTTTTTGTGGCTTTTATGGTAGCTCTATTTGTATTGACGCTTCAGTATTTATGGGTACACATAGAGGATATCATGGGACGTGGAGTAGGGTTTTTCAGTTTAGTAGAGATTGTGGGTTATTTGTCTGTTTCCTTATTTCCAACTGCATTACCACTTGGAGTGCTCATCTCTTCTGTAATGGTCATGGGAAACCTGTCTGAAAGATATGAGCTGACCAGTTTGAAATCTGCAGGCATCCCATTAGTGAGGATTATGGCGCCTTTAGCGGTGCTCTGTAGTTTTGTGGCTGTTTTTTCTTTTCTTTCTTCCAATTTTATCATTCCTTATACCAATCTACAATTCAAGTCCAAACTATATGATGTCAGAAATAAGAAACCTACACTCAATCTGAAGGAAGGATTGTTCAATTATGACTTTAAAGGCTTTGTGATTTATATAGGTAAGAAAGATACAAATGGCAGAGACCTAGAGGAGGTTATAATATATGATGAGAGCAATTCTACTTCTCAAGGTTTAAGTGTCACCACTGCTGCGAGGGGAGAGATGTATACCCTAGAAAATGGACGTTATTTTATTATGAATCTCTATGATGGTGTAAGAAATCAAGAGACTAATAAACGATATGTGGGCAAAGAAAAGAACTTCCCTTTTGTCCGCACAAAATTCAAGAAACACAACATGATTTTTGACCTATCTCAGTTTGACCCAAAGGAAACTGATCAAGATCTTTTCAAAAATCATCAGTCTATGATGAGTATAGCTAAACTCAAAGTAGCCATAGACTCTTTGGATACCAAGCTAGATGGGCGTTACCAACAGTTACATAAGAACCTATACCGCAATTTTTATCAAGAAATGAAAAAGGATACCCTTAACTTTGGAAATATAGGCGCGAAAGAAAAAAATAAAAAAGATGAGGGTGAAAAACTTGATCTGACGGTTGATGCCATTAAAAAGGATTCCTTGATAAGAGACTCTTCTAAGTTGTTAACTGCTACACTTCCAGTGCCTTCAGTGCCTAAACCATCCGTATTCAATAGTTCAAGGCAAAAGATGATTCCACCATCTAAAAGTAATTTGAAAACTTCCTCTCACAGAATGCAAATTCAATTAAAGCTAAACAAAGATCTTGGCACATACCCGAATATGTCTGAGACCTTCAAGGTTAAAGATAGGGCACAGATTATAGCTAAAGCTAGAAATTCTGCTAGAAGTATTCATAGTTTAGCAGCCTCTAGTTTCCGAACCCTAGATTCTGAAAGAGAAAAAAAGGTGAAACACATTTATATTCTTCATACCAAATTTACCTATGGCTTCATTTGTCTTCTGTTTTTATTTATAGGTGGCCCTATGGGAGCTATCATACGGAAAGGAGGCTTTGGAATGCCATTGCTTGTGTCCATAGGCTTTTTTGTGAGCTTTATTTTCCTTAATCTTTTATTTGAAAAACTCGCAGAGTCCTTTGTGCTGCCTGCTGCTGCAGCCGCTTGGATGCCTATATTTCTTCTTATTCCTGTAGCAGCTATTTTGACTTATCAGGCTATGAGTGATAAGCAGATAGTTAGTTTTGATTGGGTAGGAAACCTTTTAAACAAGCTGAAAGAAAGGTACAAGTGGGTCAGGGTTTTGATAGGTGGAGAAATGAGTTAGACAAAACTTTTGCTTACTTTTGCTTATACCAATGGTTCGGTAATTAAACGTTAAATCACTGACTATTAACAGATTTTAAATAAACCCTTGTTTTTTTTAAAGTGTTAAAAATTAAATGATTAGTATTTTGTGATTTAAGTTTTTCATAAAATTACCGAACCATTCTTATATTAATAAACAGACCAATTGGCATTTTCTTCCAATAAAATATTCTTCTTCGGTGCATTGATTTTCGTATCAATATCAGCCATTTTAGTTTCTCAAAATGATCATGGCGATTCTATTATGTGGTTTGCATCTCATCGATCAGATTTTCTAAATCTCTTTTTTACCTCTGTGACTAGAGTGGGTGAGGAGTGGAGTTATGTTTTATTGTTAGTCATATTGCTTTTTTATAGATTTCGCTATGCACTGATGGTTTTTGTTTTAGCTATTCTCGTGCCTGCTATTTCTATGAGCCTCAAAAAGTTCTTTTCCTGCCCACGACCTAAAAAGTATTTTATGGATCATGACCTTTTTGAAAATTTGAACATAATAGAAGGAGTCGTTCTATATACCGGCAATAGTAGCTTTCCTAGCGGACATACAATTTCTGCTTTTGCCGTGATGGGATTCGCTTCCTTTGTCTTTGCTAAGTATAAATGGAGTTCTACAGTTCTAATTGGTTTATCTATTTGTGTGGCAATATCTCGCGTTTATATGGTCCAACATTTTTTATTGGACGTCGCAGTAGGAGCAAGCATCGGCTCTTGTATAGCACTATTTACTTCATGGTTAGCTATCAAGATTAAGAATCCAAATGGCCTATGGTTAGAGAAAAATCTACTTACCGTGAAAAAAACAACTCCAAGGGCTTGAAAACTAGTCATTTAACCGCTTTTTAACTCCTTTTGTCATTCTGCTAATTTTAAGAAATATAAGACCTAATATATAATAGAATTTGTCTATTTTTGATTCTTTACGGAAGGCTCTTCGATTAAAAGAAAGAGCATACCACAAATCGAATTATCAAATAAATTTTGCTTTAAGCAACTATCCGCAAATATGAAATTTATTCCAGTAAAGAACCTACCCAAATATCTAGCATTAGTAGCATGTTTAGCCTTTTCAAATGTTTGCCTACTAGGACAAATTGATTTTGAAATTTTGAGTGGCGACGCTCAAATATGTGCTGGAGATAGCACATTGCTAAGTATTGATGCATCTGTCGATTCTGTGCAGTGGTCTCCCACTACTGGAGTGAGTATGCCAAACTCCTTAGCGACTTTTGTAGCACCTGCTCAGAGCACCACCTTTTTTGCTACCCTCTTCTCTGGACAAGAGACTACCAATGTAAGATTTCAAGTAGATGTGTTTTCCGCTCCAGACTTGGGTAGTGATATAGAGGTATGCGCAGGTGCACAACTTTTTTACGATTTTTCTGAATTGCCTATACCTACTGAATACAGTTTGACCAGTAACCCCGCATTGGCTATAAATGAAATGAGTACTAATGATTTTGAAGTGAATACTACTAATGCTACTGGCATTATTGAGCTTATAGCTACAAGTGATTGTGGGCAAAGTGATACGATTCAGATTACTATTGCTGATGGAACACATATACCCGTATTTATAAATGTTATTGATGATAACTTTATTGTATGCCCTGGAGATGAAGTAAATCTCCAAGCCTCCGTATTAGGAGGTAATCCTAATTTTGAATGGTTTGCAAATGGAACGTCTATATCTACTCAGAATTCGATTACTGAAAATCCAATTGTTACTACAACCTATGTGATCTCAGTTTCGGATACAATGAACTGTGCAGTTCCTACATTGGATAGCGTTACAATCACTGTAAATGCTCCACCTTCTATCTCTTTACCAGAAACTATTATGGGCTGTGAAAACGATGTAATCCAATTAGGAAATAATATTACACAGGTAGGGACAACGTATAGTTGGGCGCCAAATGACAATATTATTGACCCTAATGTAGTCAATGCGGAAGTCTTGGTATTAGAAGATGAAACTTATATTCTTACAGCAAGCAATGGCTGTGAAATACAGGACACAATAGAGGTTACTTTGATCGATAACGATTTAGATATAGAGATGGACACGCTTTTCTTGTGCAAAGGCGATAGCATAACTATTCCATTTACGACTAATCCACCACAGGATGACGTAGTCTGGACTACTATTGATGGGATACCGCTTGTAAATGTGGGTACTCCATTTGTTGTTGCTCCTCAAGACGTAGTAACCTTTATAGGAACAGTTGAAAATAATGGTTGTACACATAGTGATACAGTTACTATCCAAGTCGACAGTTTACCTGATTTTCCTGACTTAGAATTAATAGAACTAGACATGATGCCTCCTATTTGTATGGGAGATACAGTCCTGCTTCAAGATAACCCAGTCTTTCCGCCGAATTTATTTCCGGACTTGACTTTCCAGTGGTTCACTGGTGATACGACGGCTGTGCCAGCATTGCCAGGCCAATTGGATGGATTCCTTACACCAGATTCTCTATTACAAGTTCTCTTTCAGAGTACTACATCTATGCAATACGTTCGTCTAAATATTAATGGTGCATGTACTAGTTTTTCTACCATTGATGTAGAAGTGATTCCAATATTAGAAATTGATATAACGCCCACAGAAATTGTATGTCCTGGTACTGCTTTTACGCTAATACCTGAAGTAACTGACCCAACTGAAACTCCTCCTAGACAAGTAGACCCAAATGATTTGGAAGAATGGGAATGGATGGCAAGTCCTGGGACAATAGAACCTGCAGAGGGAGAGCCAGAGCCGCTATTTACTGCTGATGCTTCGGATGCGAATATCATGGTAACTGCAGAATACATGGGATGCCCGACTATGGGAATGGCTAATATTCCAGTTTATAGAACTCCAATTCCAATTTTCCCTAATTCAGTGATTTGTCCGGGGGATTTGGTGAGTTTAAATGTAGGTGCTGTGGAACCAAGTTTCACATTTATGTGGTCATCCACTGCAAACGATCTAAATGGCCAAGAAAACGACCCTAATCCGCAAGTCTCTCCTTTAACGACAACTACTTATTCTGTTACTATTACCAATGCAGATTGTGATCCGGTCATGGATGAAGTAACGATTAGTGTTTTTGATCAAGTAGGCAGCATAATGAATATTATGGAAACAGCTTGCCCAGGCGAAAATGTAACTTTGAGTATTGAAGGGCAAAATTTTGACCTTGGCCCAAATGGAATGGTAACCTGGGTGTTAACATCTACAGGTGAATCTCAAACTGGTTTATTTCTAGAAGCGCTCAACGTTCAACAAGACCAATCTTATAATTTATTTGTTACCAATGATTGTGTACAGAATCAATTAATTGGCACTGCTTCTATAATGGTAACTCAAGTACCTTCTATTCAGATTGAGTGTGACACTATGGGGGCTATTTTCGTGGGGCAGGAAATAAATCTATCAGCTATATCTTCTGTTCCTTTGACTACTTACACATGGACTAGCAATCCTACTCTGGGAGGGAATTTTTCTAATGGTAGTTCTCCAAATACTATGTACACTGTGCCAGATAATAGTGAAGGAAACACTGAAACAATTACAATTAATGGGGATTTAAATGGTTGTCCAATCAGTCCTGTTTCTAAAGTATTTGCTATCACAGATGTTATTCCTAGGCTACCAAACATTTTTACTCCAGGTGGTTCTGAGAATAGAATATTCAGTATCGGAGCAAATAATTCAAATGGAGAGATTGTGGAGGTTGGTTTAATTGTGAGCAATTTGCAAATCTATGATAGATGGGGTAATAGAGTATATGACAATGACAACCCTGAGCAAGAATGGGATGGAACAATTGGCGGGAATCCTGCACCCTCTGAAGTCTACATATATACAGTTACATATCAGTTTCCAGGGGCAGAACCTATTACTGAGACCCGAGATTTAACACTGCTTCGATAAATAAAAATGCCAATTGAAAATAATTCAATTGGCATTTTTTTATGCGCTTCTATTAAAACTATTCGTTTCCTATGTGTTTATATATCAAATAAGATAAATCATTGCGCATATTAATTTTAATATCCATTCTGATATGTATAGATATCTATATTTTTACTTCTGTTTGGCAATTAGTTGAAGACGATTCCAATCGAGTCAAATGGATAGTATCTGCTGTTTATTGGTTCTTTAGTCTTATTTCTATATCCTATTTCTTAGCATTTTTTCTCATTGGAACAGACTGGTTAAGTAAGTCTACTGCGGTGTATTGGAGGACCTTAGCTATGATTATTATTGGTGTAAAGATACCCGTCATAGCTATTCTCTTTATCGATGAAATCCGCAGGTTGATTTCTTGGACTATAAATACAGATGCTAGTAGGTCTGATTTTTTAATTAAGCTTGGATTAGTGGCAGGGAGTATACCTCTTGTTGCCTTAATCTATGGGCTGATTCGCAACCCTTATAGGTATAAACTATATAAGACGAAAGTGCCGATCAAGGACTTACCAAAAAGCCTAGAAGGCTTACGGATTGTTCAGATATCTGATATCCATGCGGGCTCATTTACTTATAAAGAACCTATCAGGAATGCTATAGAAATCATTAATCAACAAAAGGCGGACTTAGTATTTTTCACTGGAGACTTGGTTAATTCCATCGCCTCAGAGATGGAACCATATATGGATGTTTTCGATAAGATAAGATCTAAATATGGGACTTATTCTATACTTGGAAATCATGATTACGGTGACTATTATCGCTGGAATTCCAAAGCAGATAAAGTGGCCAATATGAACCATCTCAAGAATATTCATAAAAGGCTTGACTGGGATCTTATGCTCAATGAACATAGAGTGGTGGATGTTGATGGAGCATCTGTTGGGATAATTGGAGTGGAAAATATAAGTGCCAAAATGCATTTTAGTGTTTATGGAGACATGCTAAAAGCGAGCAAAGATTGTCCAGATTGCAATATTAAAATTTTACTATCGCATGATCCATCACATTGGGACAAGGAGGTGACAAAAGATTTCAAAGACATCGACTTGACACTTGCTGGGCACACTCATGGAATGCAATTTGGTATTGAGATTCCTGGATTCTTTAAGTTTAGCCCAATTCAATTTGTATATAAAAAATGGGCAGGTTTGTATAAAGAAGGAAATCAGTATCTTTATGTAAATAGGGGGCTTGGATTTTTGGGATATCCAGGAAGAGTTGGGATATTGCCAGAAATAACGCTCCTAATATTGAAAAGCGCATAGTAATAATATGAAAGTCTATTTTTTCCTTCTTTTGAGCTGTACAGTCTTATTTTTTAGCTGTGTTCAAGAATCTAAAGAGGACACCTTAAGTATCGAAAATGTATTACCAGGGTATTGGGAATTAATTAATGCTACAAGAAATGGAAAAGCCGTTCCTTCCCTTGAAGGGACATATTTTGAGTTTGATACCTTAGGGAATATTTCAACAAATTTTAGTGGAAATCAAGTGGTTGCTGACTTTGAAATTGTTGAAAATTCAATCCTATATAAAGAATCTAATAAAAGCAATAAATTAGATTTCACGATTAAAGGCCCAGATACATTAAATTTTTCTACTGTTATGAGAAAGATTTTCAATTTTGAGCTTACTTTACTAAGGGTAGAGAAAGAAAGTAATTAATATTTTGTCATTTTTAGCCTAAAGCCTGACTTTTAGAAATTCTTTTCCCTTCTTCACCACTTTTTTTCCTTAATTTTAATAAGAAATATACGCTATCATGAGTTAGATAGAGGTATAGTGATATACTTTATTTTAGAGTGTTATTATTTCCATGTCAATTTTTAGCCTATGAGATTCCTAATTTTATTTTTCTGCCTACTACAGTCCTCCATTAGTTTTGGAATGGACATAAGTGTGTCCTATGCTACTTTTAAAGGAGACCAGTCTGATTATGTAGAAGTATATCTCTATGCTGTAGGAAGTACTTTAGAACAAAATGAAATTGATAGCCAATTTCAAGCAAATATCGAAGTAACGATTTTATTTAAACAAGGAGAAGATATTATTCAATTTGATAAATATCTATTAAATGGTCCAATGGGGGATAAACCTATGGATTTTATTGACCTTAAAAGATACGGTCTTGAACCTGGAAAGTACAAATTGGAAGTAACGGTCATAGATCAAAATGACTTAGAAAATAAAGGCACCTTCTCTTCACAAGATTTTAATATCGACTACACTGGTGAAGATGTTGAAATGTCAGATATACAATTGCTGGTTTCATGTAAGCCATCCAAAGAGAAATCTCCATTTGTCAAGAATGGATACTTCTTAGAGCCTGCTCCTTTTAATTTTTATAACAAGAATTTAAACACTCTCTTTTTTTATACTGAGGTTTACAATTCTGAGAAGTTAGAAGAGAGTTTTACGGTTTCATATACGGTTAAGTCGGATAGTAAATTAGCTGGGGATAAAAACATTGTGATTGGACATAAAACTAAATCTCCAGCAAAGATGACTTTAGTTATGATGCCCTTAGATATTTCTAAGCTTCCATCTGGTAATTATATATTAAATGTACAAACTAAGTATGGGGATAAATTACTTAGTACAAAATCTATATCTTTTCAAAGACTTAATCCATATGTTGAACCTGAATATGAACTGGCGGAAGACTTTGATATTGCGAACACATTTGTGTATGATTTGACTATGGATGAATTGGTTTACAGTTTAAGAGCTCTGATGCCAAAAATGTATGGAACAGACACAAAAATTTTAAATACTGTTTTACTTAATAGAGATACAGCCAAGATGCAAAGCCAACTATTTAGTTATTGGGCGAATAAGGATCCAAACAAACCAAAAGAGGCATATGATAAATATATGATTGTAGCGAAAGCAGTAGACAATCAATTTAATTCAGGGCTTGGTCATGGTTTCGAGTCGGATAGAGGCTTTATATTTCTTAGATATGGAAGGCCTACTAATTTGATTACAGTGACGGATGAGCCTGATGCAGCACCTTATGAGATTTGGTTCTATGATCAATTCCCATTTACCGCACAATCAGATGTAAAGTTTCTTTTCTATAATCCTAGTTATGCTGCAGGTCAATATGAGTTACTCCATTCGAATGCAAGAGGGGAAGTCAATAACCCACAATGGCAAATCCAGTTGTATAAGAACATCGACCCTGACGACATCGTTGGAGATAATCATTTAGATGCTACTGAAGTAAGTGATGGTATAAATAGAAATGCAGCTCGTTACTTCAACGATTTTTAAATTTCCCATTCGATAAGTAATTTCTTTTTTTGAGCTAGGGGGAGTAGTGGTATGAACCGAAGCATATGGCTCATGAAGGAATGCTACATGACGGATGAGCTTCAAAGCGAATACTAATGAAGCATATCCTGAATAGTTATCTGCAAGGAGAATATAAACGGATCACCTGGTCCCATCATGAGTATTGGGTTTGGATGGCAGCATAGCAACACATGATGGGGAGCTCCCAAATCAATTCACAGAAATTTCTATTTAGATTCTATAGATTGCTTACTGATGTAAGGCAAATAATGAAATTGAGTGGGAACACAATAGTTGCTTAAGCCATTTACTCCAAGTAGATTCAGAGTCTCAAGATCCAAGAATCCTTCTTTTTTAATGGAGCCATTAGAGACTTTTATCTCAATGATTCGACCAATGAGCATAATTGTTTGGTTAGCCTTTATATGAAGTTCTTCTTCAATTTTGAGGCCCAATTGTATAGGGCTTTCTTCTACATATGGGGCTGGATGTAAGTTAGAAAAGCTAGGTTTGATCTTACACATTATGAATTCACTTACCCCTTTTGCGTATTTAGCTGATGTTTGATGGGCTCTTTCTAATAAGTTTTGATCGACTGCATTGATGGTGAAGTAGCCAGTAGCCTTAATGTTCTCGTATGTATGTCGTTCTGCATCGTGTGGACGAATGATGATAGACAATAGGGGAGGATTAGCGCCGATGTGCATTACGCTATTGAAAATAGCTAAATTAGTTTGACCGTCAGAATTGCAAGTTCCAATTAGGTTAGCAGATTTAATCCCTGAAAGTGAATTGATAAGGTTGGTGCGATAATGGCGTTCCATTTTAAATATATCATCTAGGGTATAGCTCTCCACTAAATAGGATTTATTTAGGTGTATATGAAAGGTGTTTTATTCGGTGTCCTCAGATTTTGTATCCTCTACTACTGCAGGTTCATTGGCAGCCTCAGCTGCTGCAATTTCTTTAGCCTTAGCTTCAGCAGCTTTTTTCTCTTTTTGCTTTAACTGAATCTTATTCAAAATAAGAGCAGCTTTCATCAAAAAGTCATCTTTATGCTCCATAAATTCCTGATAAGCCATCATCAGACGTGCAGCATCGAAAGCAGCAGTCTTAGGCTTCACTTGTTTAGCGGCTATAGGATGTAAGAAGTACTCCACATTATTCGCTTTGAGAGAAGTATGGTTCTGTTCAAAGTTTATAATAACAGCAAGTTTATTCAAAGAGAAAAGATAGTTACATTCAAGATTTAAGGCTCTTTGCAAATCAAAAATTTCGATGTCCTTAAAGTCAGCACCGGACCTTTCACTTAAGAAGATATCTCTTTTACCATCAAATGTTACAATCTTATCTATTCTATACTTTTTGAAGATCTTCCAAAAGAAGTTCTGTACATGACGTTTTATTCCTCTACTTCTATAAAATATTTTATCAAGTGCTTCTTTATCGAGTTTAAGCTCCTCATCAAATCGGGCTTTTTTTCTAGTCTTGAGATTGACCACATATTTTAGTCTTGCTAAGGTGTGACCTAATTCATCAGTACGGGTATTGACAAAAACAACATCTATATCCTCATTAACCGAAAAACTTTCAATGAAAATCTTATTTTTTTCAGTGTCGAAGATTAAGAAGGAAATGTCGCTAATAACAAAGTAGTTAGGGTAACCACCATTGATATTACCGTACTTTAATTCCAAAAACGCAATGTTACTCATAAAGGTCTCTAATTAGTTCGAGTGTGTTAGCTTACAAGTTAATTCGAAAAAACTTAATTAGCAAAGAGTGTGTGTACTTCTTTCTGAATTGTTTAAGTAGTTTTGATTACCTGGGCATTAAATCCACGCAAATTTATGAAAAATTAGTAAAGTAAAGCCTGTATTTGGTACTTAATACAGACTTTACCTTACTTATATTATCATTTAGGTAAAACTTCTATTTCTACCCTTCTATTTATCAATCTGTCTCTACCGCTGGTGCTATTATTTTTCAACTTAGTCTTACCTAATCCTTTGAATGTCATCTTACTCCTAGGTACATTTTGGTCGATTAATCGCTTATAAAGGCATCTTGCTCGGATACCAGATAAACTGATGTTGCCGTCTTGATACTTGCCATTATAAACATCGTTTTCAGAAGCATCTATATGACCATAGATATTGATTCGACAGTTATCACAATTATTTAGCACTTTTGCTATGTCAGGAATCTCATTTTTGCCACCAGTTGTCATAGTAGCTTCATTGAAGTCAAAGTTTGCCTTTTTCATAGTGAAGATTTTCGGTAGATTACAATCTGGGTCTGATAAGCAGTCTGCTATCTCACCAGCTACTGATGAAGAAGATAGCCTCAACTTAGAAGATGATACATTCGGACATAATGCAGTTTTAGCCGGAATTTCTACTACTTCTGGCTCTGGCTCTGGTTCTGGTGTTGGAGCAGGAGGAATAGCTTTCTCTATTTTAGGGCCTGTAACTGCCGCTGTTTTATCTGATTCACAACCGTATATAAAATAAAAGGCCAATGCTCCAAGAAGTAAAAGACCCAATAATCCAATAAGCCAACCTGGTAGACAGCCAGCTGCCGCTTTCCCAGCAACTGGTGTCGCAACAGCAGCTTTTTCTACAACCTTTTTAGGTGGAATTACCTTGGCTGCCGCCGCTACTTTTTCCTTTTCCGCTTTTTTGAGCGCCAATGCAGCTACTCTTTCTTTTTCTTCTGCTTCCTGTTTCTTTTTAAGCGCTACAGCTGCGTCAGCCTTTCTTTTTCTTTCTTCTTCAGCTTTTAGCCTTGCTAGTTCTTCTGCCTCTCTTTTAGCTTTGGCAGCTGCTTCCATTTTTGCTGCAGCTTCTGCTTCACTTTTCTTTTTAGCTGCTAATGCCGCTGCCGCTGCTGCCGCCGCCGCTGCTGCTGCTGCCG
>CAYWOZ010000092.1:2601-12839 GCA_964458675.1 uncultured Saprospiraceae bacterium | reverse complement strand
CTATCTATTTTCTCCACAAAACCCCTAAAAGTAACAGGCATAATTAATCCAAAATAGCTTCAAAAAGCCATATTTCTGCTCAAAAAAGAGATAGCGGATACAAATCAGTCACCCCTTTTTTCGTTTTTTACAAATCATTTTCTATTTTTACAAAGAAGGTCATAGGGACGTTTGCGTATTTCATATCGTTCCTGTAGCATTAGCTTTAACGAGTGACCATGAACATTTTAACCAGAACCGTGACATCATGCCTCCATGGCTTAAAGGATAGATGCGTAGCAAGCATTGTCAGATCCCTATTGTCCCATATCAACTCCAGCGGTTTTTGTATGCGAGTTGAGAAGAAATACAAATTAAGAGAATCTTACAATTATGAAATTTAATGCAGCGAACAAAGGTTCGGGCTGCTCAATATATAATATATTGATGGTATGGTAATTTTTTGGAAAACCGTAAATCACAAAAAATTTATCATTCGATTATCAATAAAAGACATTGAACATTATTTTCCAACCAAATTATTTGAGTTTTGAAAAATACACTTAGCCTTTTTCTGATCCCTTTATTTTGCCTGTCTCTATTTCAGACCAAAATAAACGCGCAAGACATCCATTGGTCCCAATTTAGATTATCCCCTATGAATCTGAGCCCCGCTGCGACGGCTATCTTTGCAGGAGACGTCAGAGTAATCGGGAGTTATAGAAATCAATGGGCCAACTTCGATGAAAATGTAGACTTCCTTACTTTTTCTGGAAGTGTCGAAATGAAATTCCGAAATCCTAAAATGCAGAACAGCTTGTTTGGAGGAGGAATAATCTTTAATCATGACAGTGCCGGTGATTTAGGCTTAAGTCTCACACAGATTGGATTGAATGGATCCTATACCCATCAGTTAGCCAAGCGTCATTTTCTTACGTTAGGGTTACAAGGTAGTTTTGCTAGTCGTAGATATAGTCCCAACCTTACTGTAGATAATCAGTGGAATGGAGATGTCTTTGATGCTAGCTTACCTACTAGAGAGCCATTTGATGAAGCAAGTACTACGCTAGCAGACTTTTCTGGTGGATTGAACTATCACTACCAAAAACCGTCGAAGCGATCTAAGCTGGATGTAGGAGTAGCTTTATTTCATATTAATGAACCAAACCATAGTTTCTATGATGATGATCAGTTGACCTATCCGCAACGACTCAGCTTATATGCCTTAGCAACTTTAGGTTTGGGAAAGAAAGTAGACTTATTACCTATGGTCATGCGTCAACAACAAGGACCCCACTCACAAACATTATTAGGCTTGGCGGGTAGACTTCACCTTAATCAACACGTAGCTAGAAAAACAGCAGTTCAGCTTGGCTTAAACTATAGATTTAATGAGTTGGAGTCTGATGCGTGGATACCGAATTTAGAAATTCACTATCGCACCTTATTGGTTGGGATAAGCTATGATATCAACGTTTCAGATTTTGTCATCAATTCTAACAATAGAGGAGGGCTTGAATTGCACTTAAACTATATCGTCAATAAAGTCAGATTGGATGAGGCTAAGATTTGTCCTATTTATTAATTTATATACTCAATGGAAAGTGTTTTAGAACATTCTTACTTGATTTTTTAGTATTTCTCTGCGTTAAAAATACTCGTGATAGCCTAAGGCTATCCCTGCGTTTTTCGCCTTGATAAATACTAAAAACTCTGCGTAATAATTGTCCCAAACTACTTTCCATTGAGTATAACCCTAAACTTAAAAGAAATTGATATGAGAAAATTATTTTTCATTTTATTGATCGCAGGTTTTGGTGTCCAATCTTCTTCTGCTCAAACACTGAAGCAGTTTAAGAAAAAGGCGGTAGAGGCATTCAATAATCAAAACTATTACGCAGCACTCACACACTATTCTACCATATTGGAAGTAGATAGTATGAGTAATGATGTATTGTACAACCACGCTGAAGCAGCTAGAAATTATAACGCATACACGGCTGCTGAAAATTCTTACGAAAAAGTATCAACTAGTGAATCTTCTTCAGAGTTTCCATTGACTGATTTTTGGTTAGCAGGGATAAAGAAGAATCTAGGAAAGTATGCAGAAGCGAAAGGCTTATACACAAAGTACTTAAATAACAGTGCAAGTCTAAATCCAGAATTTGTGGAAAAAGCAAAGCTTGAATTAGAGTATTTGACTTGGGCAGAAGATAGAATCAATAATGCAGAAGAAGGAATCGATGTGCAACGCATGGGAGACAATATCAATACAGAATACTCCGAGTCTAGCCCTTACGAATACAATGGGAAACTATTTTACTCTTCTTTGGTCTTAGATGAAAATGATAAAGAGTATTACCCTTACCGTCCATCAGCATTGATTTTTGCTAGCCCTGAACTAGGCATGGGGGCAGAGAGTATGAAAGTGGAAGGACTTAATAGCGGCAGACACGCAGCGCACTCCTCGTTCAATAGTGCTGGCGATAAGATTTATTATTCTAAGTGCAATTATGTAGACGATGAAAGCTTAGAGATTAGATGTGATATCTATGTATCAGATATAGATGCTAATGGAAACTATTCATTAAGTAGAAAACTTCCAGATGTAATCAATTCTGCAAGTGCTACGAATACACAACCCAATATTGCTTTGGATAGAATTACACAAAAAGAAAAGTTGTATTTCGTTTCTAATCGAATCGGAGGGGTAGGTGGAAAAGATATATGGGTATCTACTATAAAAGATGATGGTACTTATAGTAGTCCTTCGCTGGTCCCTGAAATCAATACACCCCTAGATGAGCTTTCTCCATTTTACCATACAGGAACAGATGTCCTTTATTTTAGCTCTAATGGAAGGAAGAGTTTAGGAGGATTTGATGTTTACAAAAAAGACATCTCACCAAATGCGACTAGCAATGATGTTGAGCACTTGAGCTATCCTATCAATAGTAGTTTTAATGATATTTACTATACTATCAATACAGAAGAGACAAAAGGCTACTTCGCATCTAATAGAATAGGGTCTAATTTTATTGAGCAAAAAAGAGAAGCTTGTTGTAATGATATTTACTCGGTTGATTTAGAGCCATCACTTTACGATATGCGTGCCTTGACATTTGATAAATTAACAGGAGAGAGTCTTAATGGAACTACTGTAGAACTCATTGAGATAGAAGAAATGTTGCAGTCAGATACGAATGCAGAGACTAATGAATTCGACTACAAAGTGAGAAAGAATAAAGAGTATATTTTAAAAGCCACTAAGCCAGGATATGAGCCAGCTGAAATCACTGTGAGCACAGATAAGATAGACTTAGAAGATGTGATTGGAGAACTATACTTAGAGCCTTATAAATTAAATCTTCAGGCCTTGGCATTCGATGCAGAAACCACGGATCCTCTTAACGGGGTAACCATGAAACTGGTAAAATGCAATGAACTGAAAGGCGATAGCAAAACCAATGCTCAGGCAAATGATTTTATGTATAAAAACATCGCACCAGAAGATTGCTATAAATTGTTGGTGACAAGAGATGGGTACATACCACAAACGATTGAGATAAAAACAGATCCATTGACAGGTAATAAAACTTTGGCAGAGAAAATATTCTTAAAGAAGGTACCTCCTGTAACCAGGCTAACACTAGAAGGGTATTTGCCATTGCCTCTTTATTTTGACAATGATGAACCTGACAGAAAAAGTAGAGCCATAGTTACTAATAAAAACTATATTCAAACGAATACAGAATACGTTGATCAGCAAGATTTATTCAAAAGAAAAACATCAAAAGGACTGTCAGGTGAGCAAAAGATTCAAGCTGAATATGAAATTGAAAATTTCTTTGGCACCAAAGTTTCACCAGCCGCTTCTACTTTGATTCGATTTACAGATCATTTGCTAAGATATTTAGAGCAAGGAAATGTAGCTGAGATTATAATCAAAGGCTATGCAAGTCCATTGGCAAAAGATGAATATAATTTGAATTTGACCAAGAGAAGAATTTCTAGTATTGAAAATCACTTTGCAGCTTATAATGGAGGTGTGTTTAAAAAGTTTATTCAACAAGGATTTTTGAAAGTAACTGAAGCCCCATATGGAGAGCAATTATCAAACAATGGAGTAAGTGATAATCCACGGGATAGAAAAAATTCTATTTATAGCATTTCTGCTTCTTTAGAAAGAAGGGTAGAGATTATTGAATTGAAGTAAATTATATTATTCGCTTTATTACAAACGTACAAATCATGATCAAGTCAATTGATAAATTATACATAAAAAATCTTCTTAAGAGAGGAGGAGGTAAAATGTTTTTCCTTTTTCTTATTAGCACGTTTCTGTTTTCTGCAGACCTATCTGCTACACATATAGTGGGTGGAGGTTTGACATATAGATGCCTTGGTGGAGATCAATATGAGGTAACTCTTAACTTATACAGAGATTGTTTTTTTGGAGCTTCAGATGCCCAATTCGATGATCCAGCTTCTATTGGTATTTTTGATGGGCAATCAAATTTTAGAATTGGAGAAGTGAGAATTCCTTTAGGGCCACAAAATGATACACTAGAGATAGTAATTGCAGATACTTGTCTTTTCGTTCCTGCCACGGTATGTGTGCATACCACTACTTATGTAGATACTATTACGCTACCAGAACGACCAGGAGGATATACCCTAGCTTATCAGCGTTGTTGTAGAAACCAAACGATTGTCAATATTGTAAATCCATTAGAAACAGGAGCTACATTTATTACGACTATTTCGAATGATGCATTAACGGAATGTAATGAACAAGCTACTTTTAATAATTTCCCCCCACTATTCATTTGCGTGAATGAACCCATAGATTTCGATCATTCAGCTACTGATAATGATGGAGATTCTTTAGTATATAGAGTATGTGCTCCATTTAATGGCGCAAGTCTTGATTTTCCACAACCACAACCGCCTGCTTCACCGCCATATGACGAAATAGTTTATCAAGCACCATTTGGCTTATCTAATGTACTAGGAGGTGACCCATTGACTATAGATCCCAATACAGGATTTATTACGGGAGTACCTAATACGATTGGGCAGTTTGTTGTTGGGATTTGTGTGGATGAATATAGAGACGGTCAATTGATAGCGCAGACAAGAAGAGATTTTCAATACAATGTGGGAGTCTGTGGTATTGTAGAAGCTGTTATTGGAAATGCAAGTACCTTATGTGATGACCTCACAGCCAACTTTATAAATAACAGTACCAACTCTGCCACTTTTGATTGGGACTTCGGTGACCCAACTACGACTAATGATGTGTCTACAGAATTCCAACCTTCCTATACCTACCCAGATACAGGGGTCTACAATGTGGTGCTTACAGTAGAGATAGGAAACGAATGTGAGGATGTATTAGAATTCCCACTTTATGTAAAAAATGTAACCGCGCAAGCTAGTTTTAACGCAGCGACTTTCCGGTGTGAAAATGGAGATATCATTGTTGCTGCAGAAGATACTTCTATAGAGACAGATAACCGTTTTGATATAGTTGCCTGGAATTGGACTTTAAGCGATGGACAATTCTCAGACGAACAACATCCAGTATTTGTAGTGACAGATGAAGGGGAAGACATTACAATTACCTTAGAAGTAGAATCTAGTGATTCTTGCTCAGATGCTATTTCTCAAACCTTCACACCTGGAGATAATAACCTAGGAGATTTATTAAATCCAGCAACTATTTGTGATGGAGAGTCTATAGAATTATATCCTGAATTTTTAGCTTTAAATACAGGCTTGACATATTCGTGGTCTCCAGGGACAAACCTGTCAGATACGAATATTGCAAACCCTACAGCGAACCCTAGTTCAACGACTACTTATACCTTGACAGTAAATGCGCCAGGTACAGGTTGTACAGCATTGATTGATAGAGTGGTGAACGTAGGGGACTTTACAGATTTGTCTATAAGCGCTGTTTTGACAGCCGATGATGGGACACAGACTACAGTAGATGCTAGTGCTGGAGATATTATTGTTTGTGATGGTCAAGACGTTACACTAACGGTAACCAACTCAAACGCCACTGTAAGCACTATAGAGTGGACAGACGGCAGCGGAACGGTAATTGGTAGTGATGCTACTATAACAGTTAATCCTAATGGTAGCATTACCTATACGGTTAATGTAGTAGATGAAAATGGCTGTAATGGAGAAGCCTCCGTAACAGTCCAGCCTTCTTCTGTAAATGTGAGCGTTGAAGAAATAACGAACCCAGGAAGTGGCTCAGGAATCACAGATGTGGATGGAGATGGTACTTTGGATCTCTGCGTAGGAGAATCTTCCTCTCTCAATGTCAATAACCTAAATCCTAGTGACCAATTAACCTACCAATGGACTGCGGCAAATGGGGTGATTACATCTGGAGCCAATACGGCTAACCCAAGCATCTTCGGTGTAGCGGAAGGTATCTTTACTTTAAATTTATTAACATCAAATCAGTTTGGTTGCAGCAGTACGACACAAGTCATGATTAGTGTACATGATATTACTGATCTCGAAATACAAACTACCATAACTGACCTAGGAGACAACACTTCTACTACAGTTAGTGGGGAAGGTCAAGTAACAAACTGTGGAGGAAACAACTCGACTATTGTACTTTCAGAAACATCTACTTCCAATAATGGAAATGTAAGTATAGTATGGACAGATCCATCAGGTAATGTTATAGGCACTGGACCGACAGTGGATGTATCGCCTTTTGGTAATGTGACTTATACAGTGACAGTTACGGATCAGTTTGGGTGCTCTAGATCAGAAGATATTACAGTGTTAGGAAATCCAGTAGACATTACTATTTCTGAATCTACTACAGGAGGCGGCAATGGAGGAGAACTTATTGATACCGACGGAGATGGAGATTTAGACCTATGTATTGGACTTTCAGGTTCTATTAATGTAGGCAACAATAACCCAAATGATAATTTGACTTATCTGTGGACTGGAGTTATTATTACGGGTGGTGCCAATACAGCGACTCCGAGTATTGCAGCTAGTAGCCCTGGCCAACATCTTTTGACATTAGTAACCACTAATCAATTTGGGTGTACACAAACGGACATTGTAGATGTTGATATTTTTGATCCTAATGCTTCACTTGATTTTACTACAGAACAAGATTGTGCGGGAACTACAATTTCTTTTTCTTCCTTAAACACAAATTTTGAGTTTTATACATGGGACTTTGGAGATGGTGCAGGTTCGACTCTTACGGGAGTGCAGTCTCCTAGTTTTACTTTTAGTGCACCTGGAGTATATCAGGTGACTCAAACCCCTATAGCAGGTCTACCATGTGATTTACCTTCTATGACAACAACTGTAGAAGTGGCAACGACATTGGTAGATATTAATTTCTCAGTCGACTTTGTGGATTGTACACTAGGATCAATCACTATTAGATTTACAGACGAAACAGTGACTCAAATTGGAACAATTACGGATAGAATATGGGAATTTAGCAATGGAGAACAAAGCGCTGTGAATAATCCAATTATCACAGTCACTGAGGAAGGTGCCTTCACAGCAACACTGACTGTATTGAATAGTGCAAACTGTGATGGTATGGCTATGCAGACTTTTGATATAGACTTTATCGATGTGTCAGGATTAGCAGATGAAATAATAGCATGTCCAGGGGAAGGCCCAGTAAATCTAAACGCAGCCCCAGACAATACGCTTAGCTATAACTGGGCACCAAGTAATGGGCTAGATTTCACTGATGTAGCGAACCCGCAGGCAAGCCCATCCTTGACCACAACCTATTTTGTAACCATCACAGATAATAATTCCATTGATGTTTGCGAATTGGTAGAAACGGTAACAGTTGTTGTCCCCGACGAAATCGGCATCGACGTTGATGCAGAAGGGACGGTTTCTGGTGATATTACCTTAGATGAGAACTCAGATTCAAATACAATCGTGTCTTGTGAAGAAGAAACAATTACGCTTAGCACAAGCACGACTACTGGAACAATCAATGACTTTGACATTGTGTGGACCAATGCTGCTGGCGATGTGATAAGTGATTTAGGGAGTATAGATGTGCAACCAAGAGCAACAGAAACATTCACGGTTACTTTTACGGATGAGTTTGGCTGTAGCGAATCCCAATCCATCACTGTTGAAGGTGGACCTGTAGATATTAATATAGACGAGACTTTCACTACTGGTGGAGACGGCAATGGCATCACTGGTATACTCAATGACGATGGATTTTTAGAGTTGTGTACTGGAGAATCATTTGATATCACAGTAAATAATCTAGACCCTGTTGATAACCTTACTTATGCTTGGTCAGGAGATGCTCAAATTATAATAGCTGGAGCGAATACAGCTACACCAACTATTAATTCTTCTCAAGCAGGTTCATTCATCTTGTTTTTAGATACAGAAAATCAATTTGGCTGTACGCAAAGAGATACGATTGATGTGAATGTTATTGATTCCAATGCAGAATTAGCTTTTGAAGAAATAAAAGATTGTAATGGAGTAACTGTGATTTTTACAAATACGAGTACTGGAAATAATGACGACTATATTTGGGACTTTGGAGATCCAAGTAATCCAAACGCAAGTTCATCAGAAGTCAACCCAATGTATACCTACCCAGGTGTAGGCTCATTCACTGTGACCCTAGGATTAAATACAGCGGTAACATGTGTCGATGACATTGTTCAGCAAGTAGATATTGTAAGCCCAATCTTGGCTTCCAATTTCACTTTTGATTATATAGATTGTTCAGAAGATGGAGTGACGATACAGTTTACAGAACAAACTATCAACCCTCAAGATAACACAACCGGATTTCTATGGGACTTTGGAAATGGAATGACTTCTACAGAACCTAATCCAACATTGAGTTTTGATGATGATGAAGAGTTGAATGTTACATTGACTATATTCACAGAGATAGATTGTGAGTCTTCTTCACAAGTACAGAATGTGATGATTAGCATTATCGATGATGTTCAAGCCCCTGCTTCTGTATTAGCTTGTGAAAATGATGGTCCTCAATTGATAGACTTGAATAGCAATCCAAACTATCTATATGAGTGGTCACCTGCTGCTGGATTAGATGACCCTACCTCTCCGACTCCAATTGCGGATCCAGGAGTGACGACAATCTATACAGTAAGCATTACAGATATTTCAGGCAGTATGCCATGTAGCATAGTCAGAGAAGTGGAAATATTTGTTCCAGAAGCTATAGAACTTTCAGTGCCGGATGACTTCGATACAGATTGTGGCGACGAAGCTACTATATCAGTTACATCTGCTAATGATAATTTAGAATTTGAGTGGACGCTCAATGGAGAAGTGTTAAGCAACGAGGCTACATTAGAATTAGATAATCTATCTGGACCCAATACTTTTGTAGTTACCGCTACTGACGAAAATGGATGTCAACAAGATGCATCAGTAACGATCACTGGTACACAACTGGATGTTGACATTGATGACCTTCAATTTTTATGCGAAGGAGAATCAGGAGAACTTTCCGTGATTACAAGCAACGACCCCAATGACATATTAGAGTTCGACTGGATGGGGCCTAATATCTTATCTGGCGGCAACACAGCTACTCCGACGATTGACACAGGAGATCCTATAGAGACAATCTACTTAGTAGAAGTAGTAAACCAATTTGGATGTAATACTTTGGACTCTGTTACGGTAATTGTACTGGATGATGAGCCAATTGCAGATTTGATTAACTTTGGTCAATGTGAAGACTTGACTATTAGTTTCTTTAACAATAGCCCTAATGCGCCATTTTACAATTGGGATTTTGGAGACGGCTCACCGATAGTCAACGAGGCCAATCCGATGCATACTTACCCAGCACCTGGTACATATAATGTAACTGTTTCGTTACCTAGCTCGGCAGTTTGTGCTGGCAGTGATATTGCTAGCTTTAGCTTCCCTGTCTTAGTAGAAGAAGACATCAACTTCTTGGCTGATTTTGATTTTAGTTTAGACCAATGTGATAATGCAGGACAAATTTCCTTCATGGATCTTTCTTCTTCAAGTAATCAAGGACAAATTATTGATTGGGATTGGACGTTCAGTACTCCTGAGACCTCAGACGAACAGAATCCTACTATAGATGTTGGAGAAGCACAGGTGATAACCGTTACACTAACAGTAACTACCGATGCAAATTGTGAGGCTACAGTTACTAGAGATGTGCCGATTAATTTCATAGACTCACA
>CAYWOZ010000092.1:0-2501 GCA_964458675.1 uncultured Saprospiraceae bacterium | reverse complement strand
GGCTTAGATCTTACGGCCACTACAGATGTAAATGCAACTTTTGTGTGGACATTAAACGGTGGAACTCCTGCTGGGAATACGGCTACTATTTCTGCGATGACAGGAAGACCAAATGTATATACAGTAGTGGCTACCGATGAAAATGGATGTGTCGAAACAGACTCTGTGGTCTTGGCTAATTACGAAATAGAAGCTGCGCTTAATGCAAATGAAGAAGTGCTTTGTTTGGGAGATGCTATTGTTCTTGAGATATCAAATCCTCTCACCAATGAAGATATGCTTGATTTTGTTTGGACAGGGCCAGACCTCGACCTGACTGATCCTTCTGCACCTATTGCGAGTCCAAGTGTATCTACTGTATATGAGGTTGTTGTTACGAATCAGTTTGGTTGTTCTAATATTGAGCAAATCGATGTTGAGGTTGTAGATATAGATGACGGACTAGGAGATGCTATTGCCGATCCGGATACTATTTTTATTGGCAACAGTACACAACTAGCTGTGAATAGTATCGAAGGCCTGAATTTTAACTGGTCTTTTGGAAACACACTTGATGACGAAACTATTTCAGACCCTCTGGCGACGCCCACTGAGGATACAGAATACACTGTTACCGTCACCGATGAAAATGGTTGTTTGACTACACGTACGGTTCCTGTCGTAGTATTAAGCAGAGCATGTGATGAGCCATTTATTTTCTTTCCTAACTCTTTCTCTCCTAACAATGATGGAGAGAATGACATGCTCCGTGTAAGGGCTAAAGATGCATTTATTGATGAAGTATATTGGATAGTATATAGTAGATGGGGAGAAAGAGTGTTTGAGGCCAATAGCTTAAATGAGATGTGGGATGGTAGATTCAATGGCGAACTGGTTTCTCCAGATGCTTACGGATATTATCTGCGTGTCACTTGTACCGATGGCGATGTGTTTGAGAAGCGAGGAAACGTGACAGTACTTAGGTAGTTTTTAATGTAATTACTAAATGATAATAAGCCTTGGCGCTGCGATTTTTTCGTAGCGCCTTTTTGTTTAATAAAAAGTATTTGGGCGTATCCCCCGTTTTGCTCGAACAAAACCTTCCCGCACGAGGGTCAGGCTCTTTCGGGGTGCGCTGTCGCTCCCGTCCTACGGACCTGACGGAAAAGCGTCAGCCCTTTCGATCCTTTACGCAAAAAAAAATACCTTTATGAAAATATTGTCCAATTCATGCCTCCACATCGTCATTTCATAATTCATAAACCCTTTGGATATCTTTCTCAATTTGTTAACAATCAAAAAAGAAGAAGAAATAAAAAACTACTCGGAGAGCTAGCCGACTTCCCAGAAGGTACGATGTCAATTGGACGGCTAGATGAAAACTCAGAAGGCCTTTTACTACTTACTACTGATGGCAAAGAAAGTGAAGTAGTAAGAAGTAAAAAAATTGAAAAAGAATACTATGCTCAAGTAGATGGCGTGATCACTCCTGCCGCAATAGCTATCCTTCAAGCAGGAGTAGAAATAGGAATACATGGAAAGAAATATATGACCCTACCTTGCAAAATTCAAGCCTTGATTCCAGCTCCTCAATTTCCTCCGCGCGCCAAGAAAGTAAGAGATGATAGACACGGCCCGAGCACTTGGGTATCTATTACATTGACCGAAGGAAAATACAGACAAGTTCGCAAGATGACTGCTGCCGTAGGTTTTCCAACCTTAAGATTGCTTAGAATACGTATAGGGCATATTCATCTCAATGATATGTCTTCAGGAGAGGTTATCGAAGTGGATAATTTTGCAATGCAGAAAGAAAAATAATTCGATTTCTCTAAAGTGCACCTCTATTACCCCATTCAAGAAGCAATCAAAAATTTCTAATTTTTTATTCCATTTATCATCTTGAACTTCTTCGCACGCCGTCAAGAAGTCGTATAAATTGCTTATCAGTCGCTTAGCTAAGGCTAAACTCCCCCGTCCGACTGGCGTCAGCCGGGCGGGCTGTCCGACTAGTCATCCAGGCGGGCCTCTTCGCGCCTCAAATTTCAAGCACTAAATGAAATTTGCTTTCTTTCAGAGGTTAATGGGTAAATCTAAAATTCAATCTATTTCTATCTACAATAAGAATGGAGCATTGATGAAAACGATACAAGCAGATTATGATAATATCAATATTGAATTCTTGACTCTTGGAATGTATAATATCCAAATACAAACGGATGAAGGATTAGCTGCTAAACGATTTGTGAAAATTGAATAGCACCTATATTGTTCCAATAAAATATCACTATATAAAAAGGCCTTGCGAAATTTCGCAAGGCCTTTTTTATGCAATAGAGTGAATTTTCTTTTCTCATAAGACTCTAAAGACAATTATTTCCTGTATTTTTTAGCAATTCAAAATGTCATAAATTTAAGAAAACGAATGGACTATCCTTTTGCCAAAAAAGCTTTCCGGAATTTTGTAATAGCATTTGTGCTACTCTTTCTAGAAATGTTTTTATTGATGGTGTTGATTAATG
>CAYWOZ010000091.1:0-12963 GCA_964458675.1 uncultured Saprospiraceae bacterium | reverse complement strand
AAAGAAACGAAGTATTTTTCTACACTACCTTTACCAGCATTCAATACTAAATTCCAAACTGGATAATTGGGTAAAGTAGAACTAAGATCAATGTATAGATTAGAATCATTTTGCACAAAGGCATACTTGCCTTCAAAGGCTACCATTTTTTCGAGGTCGTCCCTATTTCTCTCTATGATTTTGAGTTCTAGACTACGCCTCAGCTCCATGCTGAGTCTAAAATCATTGAAGTTTTTTTCTACTCTGCTGATGTCGCTAAGGAGTGCTTGGTAATTTGCATTTGTACTCAATTCAAGATCAGAGAAAGCTCCAGAGTGCCGACTTACAAAAAAGTCAATACTCTCTTTGATCATATTCGCTAGCTGGGTCTTAGCGGCTTGTTGTTCAGATTCTTTTTTACGCGCCAACTCCTCCAATTCCGCTTGTCTGTTACTGGCAGCAGTATAAAGCCTAGACTGTATAGCTGCAGGAGAGAGCTTGTTTTCTTTGGCGATATTTTGCAGGACGAATGGTTGCTTTAATAGCGAAAACAATTCTTGCGCCGCAGGATGTACACTCAAAAGTGTCTCTAACCGCTTTGCATCAAAAGTATTTCTAATCGCTGTTTCTATTTGTTCTATTTCACCTGAGATAAAAGTGTTTAGCGCATTGCCATCATCGGCGATTTGATTGGAGAAAGCGACGTTGAGTTCTGACTGTAGTAGTTTGAATTCTGTATAAAATTTACCTCTGTTATCTGGGTGCATGACTCTATACTCTGATTCAAATTTTCTGAGCGTGTTGAGGATTTCTCTATAGCTGTTAGGGTCGCTCAGATTGTCTATTCCCGATTTGAAGCCTTGCACTTCTTTCAAGATATCTGCAGAGCGAGTCATTTCGACTAGATTGTTCACTTTTAGTTCTGATGGGCGTAAAATGGTATTTAGGGTAGTCTTCAATCTTTGCCCAACAAGAAGGATACCTTCTTGCTCTGCTTGACTAGTCAACTCTTCAGAGATATTTTGCCTTGCAATCGCCATTTTTTCTTGGACTTCGAGTAACTTTTCGTACGAGTCTCCTGCTTCTATAAGTAAGTGGTCAATATTCGTCTCAAAATCGTACCTGGCCGTTTCGAATGCAGAGGGTAGTTTTTTGGTTTCTGGGATTATCTTCTCTTCTATCGTTTTGGCAAACTGTGTTTTGGTAAAAAGGCTTTCCCCTTTAAACAAATGCGAAAGATTTTTGAATACAGTCGCAAAATTTTTCTTATCACTTGGTAATTCTATTTCGTATATATTAGTATCCAGTTTGATTAACTTGTTTTCATCGACAAGCTTCAGAATCAAGTTTCCATTTTGGTCCAATTCAAATCCATTTGCATAGCGTCCAAGATTGGCGATTAATTCTGGATGCTCATTAGTGATGTCAAAAACCTGCACTTCACCCATCTCCAATTGAGCAAACAAGAAACTCAGATTCTCATCGACTCTAAACCAAATATATTCTGTTGGTAGGACCAATTTTTTTGGCCACTTATTTGGAGTGACGGAAAGGTGAGTATTGATGATAGTGATTTCTCTGGGACTGCTTAGCGCGACAATGATATCCTTATCAGAGGCGAGTATTTGAAAACAGTTGTTGACTACCCTAGTTTTAAATAAGTTGTCCGTATTGTCAAGCAGACTGTCTAATGCGATTTTGTTGTAGCTATGAAACAGCTTGTATCGTTCAGTAACAAAAAGTTCTTCACTCTGTTCCCCATCAAAAAAATCTTGGACATCTTTTGTTCTGAATATCAGTGCTTGTTTAAATTTATTTTTATCCAGTGTTCTGGTGATAATCCATTTATTGGGTGGAAGCAAGTCGCCATTGACATCATTCGTCTCGATGATGACCGCTATACCACTATTTTTGTTAAGCGTAGTAATGATAATGTTGCCCTGCACAGTTATGTGAACATATCCTTGGCTTTCTACTTGCTGCGCGATGATGTACGCTTTCAGAAAATCATAAAACGTTTTGTATGTAGTGGTTAGGTGCGTCTCTAAAGCGCCTTGGTCATTATTGAAATCTGGCAGAAAACTTTGCTTGTCACTCAGTACTCCTTGCAGGCCAAATTTATGCCTAATACCTTTGTCTATATTGCCAGAGCCCTCTATAATCGTTTCGTTGATGAGTCGTTTAAATGAGCCACTATTTTTTAAGGTTTGTAAATCATTTATTTTTAGATTTGCAATAAGTGTTTCCGCACCTCCTCTATCTTGGTTTTTAAATTTATCCGGTAAGGCATGATCAACGTCTATCAACTTACCATAAGCGTCATAGAAACTCAAGTTTGGATTTCCTTTGTAGCTGACGACAACTATGTCCTCATTTGGATGGCTACCATACAAGATGCGAATATCCTCAATGGGGACATGTGCAATTTCTAAATTGGTATCTGGTTCAAAATATTCTGGAAGACTTACGAAGTGAAACTGCTCATTTATTGTCGACATATATAGTTTTGTTTGCTACGCTAAATTTAATGAAGTATTTTTTAAAAGGGATATAATTATAAGAATATTTTGGGGCCATCACGCCAAGTAAAGACAGGGTATGCCCTGTCTCTACTTGGCGTGACCGCGTCGTCCGTTCCTACACCCATGGCTCTGCGCAGGAGACGCGATGAATCGACGTCTCTACATGCCCGCCCAATATGGGTATACCACTACCACCGCTTGTCTCTGACGCACTCCGTTTGTCTTGTTTTTGCTTGATTCGAGATAATTACCCTTGTTTTTTAGGGCTTTATTCTTAACTTTAATTCCATCAAAAACTAATTGTATTTATAAGCCAAAATGAAAGATTCTAGTCATTACAGTTCAATAGAAGGTTTTTTCAATAGAATGATACCGGACAAGAAGTTAGAGCTTGCCCAAAAGTGGAATTATCTCCAAAAGACTTTTTCCCGAGAAGATGTGCTTGTTATTGAATTTGAAGCGGAAAATTTTGAAGATAGGTATTGGCGTTGTCATTTTGAAAACCCAAATACTTACTTTGAGACCCGTAATAGAATAAGCAAGGCGCTAGAATCTAGTTTTTTCGGTGGCAAGGTCTCTGATCAAGATGCATTGTTTAATTTTACTAATAAAAAGGAAAACTGGCTTGGCTTTTTTATGCCAAATGCCGAAAAGGCTCTTGATAATCTACCAGAAGTACAGAAAATTTTATCTAGGCTTAAGCTTTTCAAAAACCATTTTAATATAGATGCATTCCTTAAAGATATTTTTGAGCAAAATCCTAAAATAGATACAAATGAAGAACGAGTTATAAATTCCATTTGGGAGTTCGGCCTAGCTTATAAAGAATACCTTGCCAAAGTACATGTAAATAAGAGCATTGATAAAAGTGAATTGTCGTCATGGTATTTACCCATATTCAATTTGGATGATTTTTCAAAACTGTTGTCTTCAGAACAAATTACCTATTTGATTTTCATTGGCTACGAAGCCATATACTCTTCAAGCCTTTCCAGATTATTTGAATCATTGCTCAAAGAGAGCAGCGAAGAGGTGCAAGCTTTTTTCTCCTCCAATAGAGAAATGTTCTTATTGAATAATTCATCAGATGGTTCTTTGGTTAGAGCTGCGAAAAAATCCTTCATTGAAATAGTAATTGAAGATAAAAATGAATTTTTTATTCAAGAGCTTATATTAAATACAGACGGTAATGATTATCTACATCTTTTCCCAGAAGAACTAAGACGAAATCTTGTTTCCTTATCAGAAGAGTCGGATACTAAAACATTTCAGTCTTTGCTTAATAGACTTAATATATTTAAGCAAGTTGGAAAATCAATAATTGGAAAAAAGGTTAACCATTCGAATCTTTCTCCACCAAATTTAAAGACATATAACAATGATTTACCCAAATGGCGAAATGTTGAAAAGAAAATAAGTTATTTGAGAGCTAAATCAGTTTATCTGAGTGCAAATGGACAAAACATATTGGATTTAATTATTCAGAGAAATTGGCAAAATCATCTCATTAATTTAGCAAATGGAATTACTTGTCCATTCTTCAGATGGACAAAATCAAGTGAACAGTTAATAGTGCAGTGTAATACTTTGGAGCGAAAAAATGCTTATGAAGTTGAAGCTGCATATGAACGAAAACTTCGATTCGAAATAGAAGAAGAGGAAAGGTTGGCGAAGCACTTGGAAGCTTTGCAAGACTTTTATGATGTAAGTAAAGCGATAAGCTACAGCAGATCAGTCAAGGCTTTTTCATTTTTGCATTTGCAGGAGAGATGGAAGACGGGCTTGCAAAAAGCCTTGATTGATATCAAAAGAAGATACAATAAGCGTATCCGTAGGATGAAGGAGTTTGGAGTCATTGAAGGAAATGAAAAGCCTTCTATACTCAAGCAGTTTTACTTTGATGAAATCCTTAAGGTGGAAGAAGAAGTCAAGCCATATTTGACCTTTGTGAAAAAAGCCTTTCAATCTGCTTTACCTGTAAAAAAGTTAACCCACTTTGACCCTTATCGCCATAGCCATACGGGGATTGAATTTGACCCAGAAACGGTTTACGATCAAAACAAATGGCAACGGGGAGAAGTAATGAAAGTGCTCAAACGTAGAAAAGTATATGGGAATGTTCAGCAGGTGAATTCTTTTTGTTTAGATTTTTCTGGTTCTATGCGGCATGAAAGAATGCGAAATTTATTCAAAATTATATTCTTGATTATTACGGGCTTGGAGGATAGAAAAATATTTAATTCTATTCATTTCTTTAATGAAGGTTTTATTCCCAATACCGAATTCTCTTTACGCTATGTTGACCGTAAAGTCTTGTACCAAATCCTAGAACAGATAACGAATGTTGTCAATGGACAAATAATTTATGGTGGTCAAGGAGGAACAAATATTTCTACGGGCTTAGAGCAATGCTACAAAAGAGTCATGGATTTTTCAGAACAAATCTTTAATAGAAACAAAGAAGAGGGAATTGTCAAGTCCATATTTGTCATTTCAGATGGTGAGCCTACACTTGGGATAACGGATCTTGAACAACTATCAAACTTAATCAATAGGATGAGGAGAGAAGGAGGTGTTTCTATTAAAGGTATTTACATAAAACCTGAAAACGATACCTCTGATTTTATACCCCAGATATTTGGAGAAGGAAACTATGTAGAAAATATTACCTTTCAAGAAGGCATCAATAATTTTGTTTCCATCATGACCAAAACCTTTGAAGCCCAAAGAAAAGAATTTAAGAACCAAAAAAGAGCACTGAAGGTCTTTGGAGCTAAAGGGGCCAAGAAAATATAACTATGAATAATCAAGCAGAGAATTTAATTATTGAGAAAGGGCAAACAATAGGAGATTTTGTATGCTACAGTCATCTTGTGCTGCAGGATATAGTACTTGTTTGGAATAGTGAAGGAGCAAGTAGATGTTATCATTTATCTGGCTTCAATAAATCGCCGCGTTTATATACTATCAATGAGGAACAAGTAAGCAAAATTCTAATACCTAAGGACCATGAAATACTTGTCATACATACTGCTTCACAAGTCTATTATAGAAACTTTAGGAACCAAGAATTAGAAGGGTCGAAGGACTGGGTGGATTACTATTTAGAGGCTTTAAATAATGAATTCTATCGTAAAGATGTCCATGGCAATTGGTATAATCTAGAAGGCAACAAAATGGATAAACCCGTTTTCCTTCAAGAAAATGTATTGGTATCTCTAAACGGAAAATCCAGTATGCGTTCTCTAGTCTTTAGAAAAGAAGACTTAGTTTGTAGTCCCAATTTTGACCTCATACAAGTAGGGAAACTAGTATACAATAAAGAACTGAAACTGGCCAACTATTTAGGGGAGCGGATAACGGAGATAGGAAGTCGCAATATTCAATTCTCAGAGGGAGATAACCTACAAGAGGTAAAGATTGGTGTAAATAGAGTAGGCTTTATCAATGAACAAAATCAAGAGGTTTGTCAAATAGATGGATGCGAAATAATTGATTATGCGGGAGATGTAGATTTCTTTAGTAAGTATAGCTTCAAGATATTTAAGTCAAAGAAAAAAAGTTTCTTTCTCGGTAATAGCTCGAAAGATGTTTTTTGTATTGAGGATAAGCCTGTAGTACTACAATCAGATTCATTCCAAAAGTTTGGTCCCTTTGAATTGGTGGGTGTTGAAGATTCAGGGAATAGCTATTATATTGACATCAATACTAAGCAGCCATTTCGTTTACCTGAATTTGAGACTGATTTGATTCAATGGATTTCTCAAATGCCAATTACTATTGGTTCGGAATTGGTTTATAGTATCAAAACCAACAAAAGGGAGATTGCTTATAATCTTACGACCCAATCCGTATTCAGTATTCAGGGTGGGTCTGCCTTGCCAAATATCATAGAATTTGTGGAAGGCTTTGAATCCTATTTTTTCTATGCTACATTCGAGGGCGTTAGAAAGCTGTGTTACGTAAAAGATTGCTCCATCGTGAAATTGGGAGAATTTGATTTAGAGGTAGGCAAGATTGTAGGCAATAATACTGATTTACTATTAAATGTAGTAGGAGTGAATGAGGAGCGTTTTGTAATGGATGTAAGACATGGCTATGATCAAATCAAAATAGCTACTTGCGATGGTAAAAGAATAGTAGAAGTAAAAGGAGCCTCTGTAAAGGTGTCCAATTACGTTTTGCAAAAAGTAGACTTGCTCAATATTGGAGGCCTTGAAAATGCAATTATAAATCTCAATGTAGAAAATCTTGATTTATTTAGATTGCCAGAAGATATGACGGCGTATCCCGACCAGGAAGAGAAATCCATTTTTTGTGGAAACGTAGTCAATGATGTAGATTTTGATAATCTAATGGATATAGGAGGCAATGGTTTCTATCAAGGCGCATTTGTTAATTACCTAGGGCAAACTAATACTGTCATTTTTTCTTCTAATACGGGTCGCCCATTGCAGTTGTTGAGCTTGGGTGCTCGCCTCGAAATGGTGACCAGTTTTGATGAGGCGACCTCGCTAACCAGATATCAGTTAGGCGCTAATCGTATAATGGGAGCCTTTACTTTGTCTGAAGATATGAAAGAAATGGAGTTGTTGTTTTCGGTAGAACAGATGAGTTCTTGGATTCCATTCTATGATACACATCTACCTATCTTTAGAAAGATTGTAGAAATAGATGGTTTAGAAGATTGGGAGTACCTCTTATTCGAATCTCGAGAAGGCACCAATGAGAAAGAATACGTCGCCGTAGAAAAAGCCTCACCGTACAGAATACTCGCCGAAAAGAAAAATGGAAAACAACAAATCAAAATCATCAAAGGTGAAAATATAGCCCTAAGAACACCCGAGCGCGTTTCTGTAATTAAGCAGTTTTTTAATATGGATCCTGGGTACTTGGTGGAGTTGGATTAGAATGTCTCAAAATAATATTAGGATAAAAATCATTTCCCATTAACACTATTTTATGAATATAAGTAGAGAATATATTCTAGCAAAATTAAAAGAGAGTGGCAAATTATTAAAGTCGAATCAAGGTCGCATATCTCTGCCTGTGGTTAATAGAATTTGTAAAAAGATGACTCAAAATTTAATGTTTCCTGATATTCACGTAAGTTCAGAGAACTTGATAGTTGACGGACATCACAGATATATAGCATCAATACTTTCAAATTTTGAATTAGGTGTTGTTCACGAATATCCAGCTCCAAGTAAGACGAACGAAATTGAATGGAAAAACGTTGAATTTACTGAAGATGATTGGGATTCGGCTTCTAAAATTAGAATGCTTAATGAAATTGACGCGAAATACAATAATATGGATATTGCTGATGTTCAAAGCATTATTGCTTAAAAATTCTTATTTTTATATTATGTTAATATTATTAGATATAGATGGCGTAATGGTTCCTGCTAAACCGTGGAGTGCTCCTCCCATTTTAGAAGATGGCTTTTCAATGTTTAATTCTAAGTCTGTGATTGCTTTAAATGAAATTCTAAGTAAAAGTAATGCAGATATTTTATTGACGACTTCTCATAAAAATAGAATTTCAATTGAAAAATGGAAGCAGCTATTTAAAAGCAGAGGTATAAATTTTAATAAAATTGGAAGACTTCCTGAAAATTCAAGTAGTGTTAATAGAAAGCAGGAGGTTTTAAATTGGTATTCTTTGAATCAGAGGATTAAGGAGTTCGTCATCATTGATGATGATACATCACTAAATGGTTTGCCAGAGGTTTTAAAATCTAGATTGGTCAGCACAAAGCCATTAATCGGATTAAGATTTGAGCATGTTCAAAAAGCTTTGAATATATTAAATACACCTTTAGTGCTTGCTAAAGATTAGCTAACTGAGATTGTCCAAATAATTTCCTTCACTCATTACATCTTTTGTGTAAGTCGATTATCTCTTTGTGCTGTCTAGTGTAAGCAGGCAAAACATCCCAACTTTTATTTTGATGGCGAATGGTGTTGACTATCTCTAGTAATTGTGCTGGCTTGAATTTGTAATATGGTCCACCATTGAAAGTAGGCAATGTAAGTGCTGCTTTTGCAAAAGGCTTGCATTTTTGCTGACTTACTACAGCCTCGAATTTATCTGAGCGAAAAATCCTGAATAGTAAAGCATAATATAGAATAGTGCCTTCTTCATATGTGAGACCTAGCTTTCCAAAATTAATATCGAATGATTTAGTTAGTAGATTGTTTTGCGAGACATGATAAAAGAGTGTGTTGTAGTAGTGCAGCAGTAAGCTATGCTCAGTAGGGAAATGCCTTACTTCCCATACAATAAGGTTGTCCTCTGGAATTCTTTGTTCACCTCCAAAAGAATTGTATTCTAATTCCTTAGCTAAGTAAATAGAGAAGAGATTGTTAAGTGAAGGTTTCGACAAAAATTCATCCTTAAAAATATCTTTATTCCTTTTCGATAGTTGGGTATAGTAAGAGATCAAGAAGTCAAATTTTGGATTATCTGCCTTTTGATATTGTTTGGCTATGTTGGAATGATGCGCTGCAAAGACACTATTAACTGTTGCATCTGAGCTTGCAGTTTTGTTAATCTCCACCAGAGAGAACATAAACTGAACAAAGTCTTCGTCTATTTGCTGGAGTAATGGTGAATCATATGGTTCTAGGGCTTTTTTCTCTTGCGCAAAAAAAGTTAGGCTTAGGCTTAATAACAGAAATGTGGTTAGTGTTTTCATTTTTTATTCAAAGATAAAAATATTCAACAAAAAAAGAGTTTCACCCCACCCAATTCGCGTAATCCCGAAGGGATGAAGCTCGACAAACGAAGTGCGTTAGGGATAAGCGGTAGCAGCGACATGGGATATGTGGGTGGGCCGTAGAGACGCCGATTTATCGCGTCTCTTTTGCATAGCCTATCCCATACAGCGGATGACGCGGTCACGCCCCGTTCCGATAGTAATCGGAACTCTAGGGGCCGTGATAGCCCCAAAGTATCAAGATATAAATTATGATGGAAAAAATTACTCCAAAGTATCATCACTTGTCCAAAAATCTCGGCCTTCTCTCGCAGCTCTTTCCGCAGCGGCTCTCGCGGCAGCCTCGGCTGCACGTTGAGCCTTGGTCTTCTCAAAAATATCTGCTGGAAGGAAAGGAGTGTTTCGAGTGGTATCCTCATCGGCATAAATGTCACGCATGCTTTCTATCTCAGAATCTTCTAATTCGTCCTTGAAATAAAAGGCAGTAAAAATGCCCATGATGGCTCCAAGGAGGTGCCCTTCCCAACTAATATTGCCTTCGTCTGGATTAGGCGCGATACCCGCAAAATATCCACTATACAAAACCGTGACTGCTAGAGCGATGACGATGGATTGTAGCGAGCGGCGAAATATACCATTGAATAATAGAAAAGCGAACAAGCCATAAACGATACCGCTGGCGCCTATATGCGGGAGGTAGCAGGTGCGATTGAACTCCGTGCCGCAGAACCAAAGATTGCCCAAAAACCACAGCGCTATGCCACTGAGAAAATATATCATCACAAAACTACGGAGGGCTACTTTTTCGTAGAAATAGAATACAGATGTACTGAGTACCAAAAAGGGAACCGAATTGGAAAAGAGGTGGTCTAAGCTACCGTGCAATAGAGGAGAAAATAGAATGCCCCAAAGTCCGCGGATTTCACGAGGGAGCACACCCAGTTTGCCAGGCTGAAACTCCATTAGGTTTTGAAAAAGAAAAATCATCCATATCAAACCCAAAAAGGATAGGGGTAGAAATAGATGATCGATTAGTTTTTTTTCTTGCAAATTGTATGTCTACTTAGGAGTATCTTCTTCTTACCAAATTGATGAACTGCTGAGCACGTTCTACTTTGCCAGCTTGATTCCAGTTGTAAACGTTGACTAGATTGCGCATCATATAGTCTTTGGCAGCTTCAAATCCTCCGATGTTGTTAAGCTGTGTCAAAGAATTATTGAAGGCATGCTGATCGTCAGAAAATAGTTCTTTGATCATAGATATTTTATCATTTAATCCTATGGACTTGCCTAAGTCTGCTATTGGAGTAGAACCCCATTTTCCAGCATTCTCATGAGAGGTAGCTGTTTCAAAAAGTGAAAAAGCTTCGTTCACATTATTCGCCGGAGTGACTGGTGGTGTATTTACAGGCACTACAGGTGCTGGAGGAGGTGTCACCTTTTGCTGTACAGGCGTAGGTGGTGGTGTGGTCACCTTTGGCTGCACTTGACTGACATTATTGTTCGCCGTATTATCTAGGTGCTTTAAAGAGTCAGGTATATTTACTAAAAGAGGTGCATTTGGTACAGCGCTTGATTTTGTAGGCTCCGTAAATTTATCATTAAAAGTTTTATTCTGGTTGATATCTGCTAGTCTGTCATTTATGCTTTTTCCCTTGCCTTCTTGGGTAAGGGCATCCGCAACGGTTTTAGTTTGCGCCGCGATGCGCTCATTGACTTCTTTGATTTTATTTTCAGCTTGAGCTACTGGCTCTGGAGTGGCAACAGGTTCTACTTGCGCGGTGGGCTGTTGAACTGGCTCTACAGGAGTTTGCACAGGTACAGGAGCTTGTACTTGCTCCACAACTGGCTGTGGATTGCTTTGGGCCACTGGTTGCTGTGTCGGAGCAGGTGGTGTTTGTATTTGTGGCTGTATGTGAACTGTTGGTTCTGGCGCTATTACTTGCTCCACCACGGGTGTTGATGTAAGCTTCGCTTCTTCTTCTCCTCCTACGCATGCTTCATATAATTGGCTTACATAAGCCTTCATTAGATCTTTTTCTATACTGGATATCTTACCATCCATGTTGATATTCTTGTCCAGCGCGTTGATCTTCTGTAATATGATTTGAAACTGAGCTAAATTCATTAAATTGGGTTTTGTAATTGAATTGTTTTGTTTATTAGATACAATACGCAGAAAGGGGCTGATTTATTCAAAAATCGAAAGGTTTTTATAAATTCTTCGCTTGCAGAGTAAATTTAAAGTATAAATCGCTTATTTGATAGGAATGCTTCGGTAATTTTTGGATAAATTTTGCCGTATCATTGTGATAATTATATAGATGTTTTTAGAGCCACATTTTAAGGGACAGCGTAGCGGATGGATAGAAGTCGTCTGTGGATCGATGTTTTCTGGCAAGACTGAGGAATTGATTCGTAGACTGAAACGGGCTAGAATCGCTAACCAAGTCGTGGAGATATATAAACCACAGGTAGATACTAGATACGACGAAGAGAAGGTGGTGTCGCACGATTCCAATTCTATATTGTCTATTCCCGTGGCGCACTCTTCTGATATTCTCAAAGTCTCCGATGAGGTCAATGTAGTAGGCATAGATGAAGCTCAGTTTTTTGATGATGGCCTCACGGATGTCTGTCAAGAACTTGCTCAGCGAGGTATTCGTGTGATTCTCTCTGGACTGGATATGGATTACTTGGGTAAGCCTTTTGGGCCGATGCCTGCTTTGTTGAGTGTCGCGGAGTATATCACAAAGCTGCATGCTATCTGTTCTCATTGTGGAAACCTAGCTACTCATTCTTATAGATTGGTGCCTAATGAATCTCAGGTCGTACTAGGTGAGAAGGAGTCTTATGAGGCGCGTTGTCGTACTTGCTATGCTATGGGAAATATCCTTGACTTTAGAAAGAAGGAGCCGTCAACTCCGGATGGGGAGCAGCAGAGGTTGGATTTGTAAGGGATGATATTACATTTGACAACAATCAAAATTTCTGATCTTTAATATTATTTCAACAAGTATACGTGTTCGTTTACCACCGAAGGCACTGAAGCCAAGCTTTGGTGCCTTCGGTGTGTAGAGCAAGTGAGAGCAGCTTTGGTGCCTTCGGTGGTAAAATGAACGCACCTAAGAATATGCTACGAAACACATCTAAGAGCAAAAAAATCATGCCCCGCAAAACGAGACATGATTTTTTATTCCTTCGATTGTATCTCTCTAATTACTGTTCACTCTTAAAGTTCATTGTCCACTGGCCACATTCTTTCGCATATGGTGCTCGTATGTTTGCTTCAAATTTAGTTCTCTTCATAGCGCTGAGTGCGTCCGCAACGACATCTCTATTAGTAATAGTAGAGCCGTCTTTATTATGTTTTGCGTAAATGATATTGCCCGCGCGATTGATGCAAATGTTGAAACAAATATGACCGTTGAGCTGATCTATTTTTTTCGGGAAAACTCTTTTTTCAATCGCTCTCTTAAGCAATCCTATTCCATTTTTATCAACATCATTATTAGCTTTCTCTGTAGGCTGAGAAGCGGGAGCCGTTGTGGGGCTTTGACATGCGATAGGGTTATATGCGAATCCAATAAGTAATAGACTTAGCAAAAAGGCGATAGAAAATTGAAATGACTTCATATTTTGTTTTATACTATAACGCTTAATACATGATTCGTAACATGCCTAGACAAAAAAAATCATGCCCCGCAAAACGAGACATGATTTTTTATTCTTTCGATTAT
>CAYWOZ010000090.1:7944-13022 GCA_964458675.1 uncultured Saprospiraceae bacterium | reverse complement strand
GCGCCTTGTAGTTCACGCGCTAAATGAAATTTACATTCTTTCAGAGGTTAATAGAAGTGCCCTAAAAATATTTATTATGAGACTAGTCATTTTTACTTTTTCACTTGTGTGTTTTTCTACAACTTTTGGTTTTGGGCAAGCCAAATTCGTTATAGAATATATGTCAGGTGATGCTGTATCATTAAATGGCCAATCCATATCTAATGAAACTAGCTTTGAAGAAGTCTTCAAGATTATAGGAGAAGAACCTGAATTGTACAAAGCCTATCAGACAGGAAAAAGCAACTACCATTATAAAGATTTAGGAGTGGTTGTGCATACTTCTGAAGATAAATTACTCAGTCTAGGTGTGAACTATAATTGGGATGGGGATGAAACTTTTCCGGAATCAGCATTTGAGGGTGAATTTAAAATAGGTAAGATTAGTATGCATAAAGAAAGTAAGTTTGAGATAGTAGAGCAAATGGGAGACTTTGAGATAAAGTGCATAGTTCCCCAAATGTGCATGAATAATCCCCAAGCGAATAAAAATCCAATATTATTTGGATTTGAGGATGGACTTATTACACAAATAAGAATGGAATTTCATTAAGTAGATTCGAGATGATACAATTTCTGTTTTGCCGTGTAGCTTTTTCATATCTAGCTGAAGTTTCTCCTGCGTTGAAACAAAGAATTGATTATGTATGTTATACTCGATGGGGAGAAGTATCCCCAGTTTAAATTATAGCCATGAGCAATAAGATAAAAGTTAAGTTTAAAGATGCGATTAAAGGTAATAAGCCTGTTCTTGTAGATTTCTATGCCACTTGGTGTGGCCCCTGCAAGCAGCTTTCTCCTATTGTTAACCAAGTAAAGAACGAGCTTGGTGGAAAGATGAAAGTCATCAAGGTAGATGTAGACAAGAAAAAAGCTGTGTCTAATAAGTATAAGATTAAGAGTCTTCCAACCTTAGCCATTTTTCAAAATGGGAAAATCGTTTGGAGAGAGTCCGGATTAAAAACAAAAAGTCAGTTATTAAATATTGCTAATCACTTTCTTGAGAATGCAAGTGAGGAAAATAATTCCACATCCAGTGAGGTCACTGCTTCACCTAAGAAGAAAGGGTCTTGGTTTAGTCGTTTGTTTGGATAGGGAGTCTAGACACAATAGCCATATGAAGTTTATAGCTTTTTTAATAGGCTTGATTTTTATTTCATTTAATTGCCTTGCTCAAAAAGGAGATGACTTTCTATATTGGGATGTGAAACAATTTGAAATGGACTATGAGGAGTAGAGGAGTATGCAAATAACTGTGTCTACGTTCCAACTTAGCGAACATAGTTTATCATGGTGTCCTGATGCCCTTTTGTTCATGCCAAGGATATTCTTACCTCTGTATCATATTGGGTTAGCTTATTAGAAGATTTGCAAGGTGAGATATATTCATTTGATTCTTCTACAGTTGAACTTGTAAAAGAGGAATTTGAGAATCGGAGGATAGAATTATTCACGAATGAAGATGTGAATTATATTCGATTTTTAGTCAACGGAAAACAAAAAGTCTGCCTTATAGAAATTATAGATAAACGGCAGCCTGACTTCATTGCAGAAGTAGATTATCAATGGACAGAAGATGGAGGTAAAATAAATTATGTGATGTCTGGATATCGACCTCATTTTCAAATAGCGGTAAAGCCAGATATGACTTCTGCTGAGCAGTTGTTTGTTGATAAAACTAAAGTTTTTCCAGGAGAATCCGTCACTGCTGAAATAAGAATTTTAGGCCTTCTAACATTTAAAGGTTTACTTTATCCAGGTTTAGCATTCAATCTTAGTGAAGGGTCAAGGATTATTGGCAATGGACTAATTAAGGAAGTCTTTAATCAAAAATTATTAAGAAATGGGTATTAAAAATAAGTTCTAGTAAACTTTTACTTTTTTTCTTCAGCCCCCAGCGGGTATGCCGTGTGAGGGATAGTAGCCAGTCCCGTTTTTTGCGGGAAGTGCGTAGCACCGAGCGAGCAGCGAGTGGCGAATAGCCCGACTCCCGCTGCAGCCTTTTCGGCGAAAGCTGGAGGCACACCCAGAAGAGAATTATAATTATGAATGTTGAATTATGAATTTGAAAAGGTATTAAGTGCTAGCAAAAAAAAGTATCTAATTTCTAAAGTCTAACTTCTAATTTTCTCGCAGCACTTCCAAAGGACTCCTTTTCACCACATCGCGACTATTCCATAATCCAATGGCCACCGTCAAGGCGACGATGAAAAAGAAGATACCTATGATAGGCCACCAATTAAGATTGAAGTCTAATTCGAAAACAAACTTCGCCAAAAGATAGCTGCCGGCAATGGATAGCAGAATTCCCGTCAATGCAGATAGGATTCCTAAGGCGGTGTACTCGATGGCATTGATGCGATAAATTTTCTTTTCCACAGCGCCGAGTGTACGAAGTAGAACGCTTTCTCGGATACGCTGAAATTTGGAAAGGAATAGAGAACTAATCAATACAATGAGGCCGATAAGAATACTGAAGCCCGCCATGAACTTGATGACATAACTGACCTTGGTGATGATGTCATTCAAGGTAGTCAAGATGCTGCCGAGGTCGATGACAGATGCGTTGGGCATGGTTTGTACGACTTTGTTCCTGAAGTCAGCGGTGGTTTGCTTACTCGGAGATTTGGTTACTAATATTCTGAACTGAGGCGCTGCTTCTAAAACTCCTGTAGGGAATAAAATAAAGAAACGTGTTTCTAGTTTTCGGAAATTAATTTTGCGGATACTGCCTAGGTAGGTCTTGATGCGAGTGCCTTGTACATTCCATACGAGCTCGTCGCCCAAGGCAACATCCAAGCCATCGGCGTAACGCTGGTCTAAAGAAATAAAAATAGAATCCCCACCATCGTGCACCCCTGTATAAGTCCCTTCAATCAATTCATCGTCTGCAGACATTTCTTCACGATAGCTCACCCGAGCTTCTCTATTGATGGTACGCCTAGAAGCGGTACGCGTAGTATCACGCAACCATTCCTTCTTAGTCTTACCTTGCCAGCCAGCTAATTCCATAGTGACAACGGGAACGTTCTGTATGACAGGCATGTCGAATGATTCGGTGATAGCAACCATCACGGAATCTTGGTCCGACTCAATACCGAAGACAATCATGTTGGGCTGATTGCCGGCGCCCATATCTTCCACATTGCTGAGGATGAGACCTTGCAAAATAAATAGCAAAGTCAAAATCCCCGTCCCTAATCCAATAGAGACAATCAGCGTTTGGGTTTGATTATTGGGTCGGTAGAGATTAGACAATCCTTGACGGAGCGTAAAGCTGGCTCGCTTTGGAAAATATTTCCTTGCAGCCCAGGTTACTATTTTTGCAACACCAAATAGTACTAAAAAAGCGGCTAGAATTCCTATCGTAGAAACGATAGCATCTTTTATAGAACCTGTTAAGGAATATAAAAAACCAGCGATGCATAGAACAATCAATGCATATACCAACCAACGCCAAGGGTCAACCTTGACGGGGTCATCACTTATCCTCAAGGTCTTCAATGGGCTAATGTTGCGCACGCTGAGTAAGGGACCCATTGCAAATAGGGTAGTGCTCAGTATGCCCATGACGAAGCCTTTGAGCATCGCCGCGAAGGAGAGGCTTGTCGTGACTTCATAGGGGAGAAATCCTTTGAGGATGATAGGCAATACCACTTGGATAGCACTGCCGAGTGCGACACCTAAGATAACACTCAAGATGCCGAGCATAAATATTTGTAAGAAATACACCATAAAGGCTTCTTCGCCTTTCATGCCCAGACATCTCAATATGGCGATGCTTTGCACTTTGGTTTTTACATATATCAGTACACTACTCGCGACACTGATGCAGGCGAGAAGCAATGAAATGAGCGCTACTATATTTAGAAAATCATTCAGATTGGAAAACGCTTGCTCGAGATTTTCTCGCTGGTCTTCTACAGTCGTGACGCGCATGGAAGCATTTCTAAAAGTTTGTCTTCTGTCTCTTTTCCAATTATCCAGATCTACATTGCTGTCTACTTTATAATAGTTTTTATAGTTGACCAAACTTCCTGGCTTGATTAAATCTGTACCTGGAATATGTTTACCAGAAATGTAAACTGGTGGCGCAAAAGAAGTACCTACATCAACGCTACCAAAAGCCGTCAACAGTCGGCCGTGTATAGGAAAAGTAATTTCTCCCAACTTAATAAAGTCGCCGACTTCCAGACCAAACTGCAACATCATGCCATCGTCCACCAGTGCGTATTCGCCTGACTTGTAGGTCTTAGCTGCAGAGGCTGGTTCGGTAACCAAATTGCCATAATAGGGGAAGTCACCCGTCAATGCATTGATTCGTACAAACTGACTTTGCTCAATGCTAGGGAGAAAAGACATCGAAAATAATTCTACTTCAGTAGATGATTCCGCAGTCAGAGAATCTAAAGCTATGAGTAGCGAGTCGGGTATCGGCCTATTGCCCCCCACTGTCATATCCGCGCCGAGTAAGGACTTAGATCTCAATTCTATGTCTTCTACTAGATTGTCATTGAAGGAATTGATGGCGACCAAGGCGGCTACCCCCAATATGATGGAAGACATAAAAAGTAACAGCTTCGATCTATCTTTCCTACTATCTCGAATGGCAGTTTTTACGATTAGGGACCAATTCATATAGTCGAAGAAGATTTAATAGATTGATCGCTCACGATTTTGCCGCCTTTGAGTTTTACGATTCGGTCAGTCTTGTTGGCCAACTCTAAATCATGCGTAACGATTACTAAAGTGGTTTGCTTTTCTTTATTCAATTCAAACAGTAAATTTTCTACGATTAGTCCTGTCTCTTCATCTAGATTACCCGTCGGTTCATCGGCGAATAATATTTCGGGGTCATTGCTGAATGCGCGCGCCAGCGATACACGCTGCTTTTCCCCTCCTGACAATTGACTAGGGTAGTGATGGGTACGGCCACCGAGGCCTACGCGTTCAAGTAGTTCGACCGCCTTCTCGCGAGCCCCTTTTGGTCTTCCTTGAAGTTCCAATGGGATCATCACATTCTCTACAGCAGTCAATGT
>CAYWOZ010000090.1:0-7844 GCA_964458675.1 uncultured Saprospiraceae bacterium | reverse complement strand
TTGTTGACTCCTTTATATTTTTTAAAAATCTCCTTCGCTTCGAGAATCATGCTTCTGTGTTTATGTACCCAACAAGGGTAGTTGCTTTTTTGAGGTATTTGATATGTCTACTTGGAATATTGAAATTGTTAATTTGGTTTTTGTTAATTTGTGTATTGGAATAAACTTAATTCGTATACTCGTAGGTTTTCCAAATTACCAAATACACAAATTGTCGAATTTACAATTTTCGCCAATTAAACAACTAATACCACTACAAGTTGATACAATTAATTTATTTTTGATTTTTAGGAGGATTACAAATTTCCCTTCTTAGACAACAAATCATTACACTAATGTTCAATACGCAATACATCTTCCTCCAAGCTGCAAAGCTAAACAAATGGCATGGCTTCTTTCTATTAGTCCTATGCCTTATTGTAGCAGGTTGTAAAAATGAAAAAACTAGTTTGAAGCAAGAAAAAACAAAGACAAATGAAGTGAAAAAAGGAACGGAAGAAGAAAAGTCTGACAAAAAAGTGATTCTATTCTATGGAGATAGCCTTACGGCTGGATATGGATTGGATGAGGATGATTCTTTTCCTTCCCTCATAGAGGATAAGATAGACTCGCTGGAACTGAACTACACCGTAGTCAATGCTGGCCTCAGCGGAGAGACCACCTCTGGAGGACTCAAGCGCATTGATTGGGTAATGAAGCAAAAGGTAGACATCTTCTTCCTAGAGCTCGGTGCCAATGATATGCTCCGTGGTTTACCGCTTGAAGAAACGCGAAAGAATTTATCCGAAATAATCTCTATTGTGAAAGCTAAAAACCCTAATATCAAAATCGCTCTTTGTGAAATGTGGGCACCACCCAATATGGGAGAAAAATACACTACGGAGTTCATCAAAATTTATAAAGACTTAGCCTCTCCACCTGACATTCAGTTCGTACCCTTTCTGCTAGATGGCGTGGCGGGCCATAAAAATTTGCTGTTACCCGACGGTCTTCATCCGAACACTAAAGGTCAAGTCATCGTCGCAGAGAATATTTGGAGGACGCTGAAAGGGATGCTGTAGAAAATTGTTGATTTGTGTATTCGTTGATTTGTTTAAATCGTATGCCAGAAAAATTTAAATTATGAAAGACAGAATAATAATTATCGCCACCCTAAAACTAATCGACAATAAACTCCCTGAATTAAAAGCCGCGGTAGAAAAACTCCAAGCCCACATGGAGAAAACAGAACCAGATATGATGCAATACGATTGGTATGTATCAGAAACGGATGACACAATCAAAGTCTTAGAAACCTATAAAGATTCCGAAGCCGTCCTTCACCATTTCGACAACCTTAAACCCTTCTCCGAGAGTCTTGCTGAATCCAGAATCTTCGTCAGCCTAGAAATATACGGTAATGCCAGTGAGCCGCTAAGAGAAAGAGTAAAGAAAATCAACGGCCAGCATTATACTGCAGTCTCTTATTTGAATAGATTGAAATAGTAGAATTGCTATGCTTTGGGGTCATCACGACCCTGCGTGCGTGACCGGGCTCTTCGCTGTATCCGTTTTGCCTGCCCTGCGGAGGAGATGCGATGAATCGCGTCTCTACCACACTGCCGCCCTCAAAACGGATGCCGCTGCGATCCCTTGCCCTGCTCGCTCCTCTGCGCCGAGCTACGGCTTTCGCCTTCGCGGAGGGGTGTGATTTATATATTAACTTTTACAGATATACTCAAGAAGTATTTAAGTGTATTAGTGATATCTAGTTAATAATCAATAGATGCTATAAAAATTAGTATCTTTAAGTTTATTTCAACGTTAACCAAATAAACAAATTAAATGATAAGAAATATTGATATAGAAAACTTTAAATCAATAAAAAACTTGTCTCTCAATTGTAAAAAAGTAAACTTATTTATTGGGAAACCAAACGTAGGAAAATCCAATATTTTAGAAGCGTTAACTCTTTTTGGAAATCTAAAATCAAAAGAAGTTCGCTCTGAATCTGTAAGGAATTTTTTCTACGATCAGGATATCGAGAAGCTGGTTAAGGTTCAAATTGACAATTTTTATCATCTCCTTCGATTCGATACTAGAAATAATGGGTTTAATAGTTATTTATTTGATTCAGTTAAACTTCCACTGCAAATTAAAACTAAAATTCAAAGCAATGAAAAACAATGGAAAGCAGATTCATTTTTTTTTAATGATTTAGCATTGTCAAAAAATAGTTCAATCTCGAGTTTGGATTTTAGAGATTTAAGTGCACAGATAAATTTTGACCAAACAAAAAAAATGGCGGCTCCTCGGATAAAGAGATATTCTTTTAGAAGTATAGATACTAGATCTAGATTTGCAAAAGCCAACCTAAGAGGGGATACTTTGGATAATCCATATGGAGAGAATTTATTTACTATTTTAAAAAACAATAAAAAGTTACGTGAAGAAGTCTCGAGCCTATTCGAAGAGTATGGGTATAGTCTAATTATTGATTTTGTTAGTAATGAAGCAGAAATACAAAAATTAATTGATAATATAGGATACAAGGTTCCTTATTCTTTAATTGCTGATACGTTACAAAGGATGGTTTTTTATATTGTTGCGATTAGGTCAAATAAAGATTGCACCATTCTATTAGAAGAACCAGAAAATCATTCTTTTCCACCATACATCAGAGATATAGCATTTGAAATTTCTGAATCAAACAATCAATTTTTTATAGCAACACATAGCCCTTATTTATTTAATACACTTCTTTCGGAATGTAAAAAAGATGAACTCTTTGTAAATATAGTATCTTATGAAAATTTTGAAACGAAAGTTAAAACATTAGATGAAGTAGAGACCTCGGAGATTATGAGTTTTGGAATTGATGCCTTTTTTAATATAGATTCTTTCTCAAGATGAGTTTGTCAATAATACCAGAGTGCTATGCTGATACAGAGCTGATAAATATCTTAGGTTTTAAAAAATCGAATCATAGCCCTTCCATAGGAGAAGTTGCAAATAAAATGCAAAAACATTATTCAACAAGATTAGCTATAGGTGTCATTGATAATGATAAGCCAGGAAGCATTCCCAATTACTTCCAAAGTTTTGAAATTCAATCTTCTTTTGATGACTATGAAATAAAGAAATTACCTAATAGTCAACACTATTTAATTGTTTTAAAACCTGCTCTTGAACAGTTTCTATTGAATATCTCTAATAGTTTAGGTGTTTCTGCTGATAATTATGGATTTAGCAATCTTGAAAATTTAAAAAGAGTAACCAAAAAACGGAATGTTTCAAAAAATCAAGATTTTACATCATTTGTGAATACTTTGTCTCAAAAAAAAGGTTCACCATTAATTGATATTAAATCTTTTTTACAAGAACTAATCATTTAGTTTTAAAAAGATTGTTATTGCTTATAATTTTCTTCTACAACCCTTAGGCAAAATATATTTTCCTTTTAGTTTGTTAATTGAATTTCTGGATAATTAGAGAGATGAAATATTGCCTAATCGATACTCGTATTAGAATGATTATTGTTACATCTGTTCCGTATCACCAATATATATTATTCCTACTTAGAATAAAAGAAAGACATATTCACTTTGCCAATAGAAACAAATATTCCAAGAACTAAATGTTATACATGCATGAGACCGACAGGTTCCTGTATTTGTAAGTATATTAATAGGATTCAAACCAAAACTCGTTTTGTTATTCTTATGCACCCTAAGGAGTATAAAAGAGAAAGAATCGGAACGGGACGTATGACTAATCTTCAATTGAAAAATTCTGAAATTATAGTTGATGTCGATTTTACCAATAACAAACGTGTAAATGAGATATTGAATAATGAAGAAAACTGCCCGCTATTGCTTTATCCAGGGAAAGATAGTTTTAATCTATCGGTGCGGAAAAGTGAAGATATGATTTCATTTATGGGCAATAAGCCGCACATCTTTATTCTCGATGGTACCTGGTTCTGTGCCCGAAAAATGCTAAGGTTAAGTATGAACTTACAAAAAATTAAAAGAGTGAGTTTTGATAATTCAATAAAATCAAAATTTATAATCAAACAGCAACCACAGTCTATTTGTCTTAGCACTATTGAGTCTGTCTATACTGTCTTAAATTTGCTAACGGCAGGAAAGTTAGAACACTGTGAAACGAAAGATTTTCTTGTTCCTTTTGAGAAAATGATTGAGCATCAAATCAAATGCTTTCTAGATCCAAATAATAATAACCATGGGTCAAATAAAAACACAAAATTCAAACCTAAGAACATGTATCAGAAAAATACGAAAAGAAGTATTATTTTTGAAGAGGATAGATAAGTGATTTTGGGATTGTATTGACTTGTGGATAAACTAGAGAAATATAGATGGGGCTAATAATTATTGTTGGTAACTATTTTCCTAATACACCTTTACAATAGTATGTATCTTTTTTGTTAAAAAGAGTCCAGATTATTGTTGATGTGATTATAGAAATCAATTGTAGAGAACATTTTTCTGAATTGGATTTTATAAAATTGCCTTTTGAAATCAAATCAAAATGGTATTCAGGAAATTGCGAGATAAAAACATATTACCTAGAAGAATTAATGCATCGGTTAAGTTTTTCAACACAGATAGTGAGCAAAAGAAATAGCAGAAATGTCCCAAACCAATTTCCGCTTAGTATACAGTCCATACAAACCAAAATCAAAATTGCTATTTGTAAAAATTCTTTTGATTCATTGGATTAGCATTGCTATACTGAATTTATTGTCCATATTGATGATGTTATTTGTATTCAGATTGTGTACTTTTATCTTGATTCACAAACTAACTAAATTCAATCTTCATTTATGGACCGAAGAAATTTCCTTCATCATTCTTTTTATATTAGCCTAGGATTTGCTGGCTTATCTAGTTGTGCATTGGATACGAAAGTCGGTAAAGAATATTTTCGATATGGAAAACTGGTAAAAGATTCTTCTGGTTATCTCGATCTTCCGGAAGGATTCAGTTATAAGGTAATATCCAAAGCGGGAGATAGAATGACAGATGGATTTTTTGTTCCTGCTGCGGCTGATGGTATGGCAACTTTTAGTAACGAAGAAGGTAAGGTGATAATAATTAGAAATCATGAACTGAGCCCAAATTCTATAGGACTTGGTCCATTTGGAAAAGGCAATAAACTTCTGAAAAAGGTGGATAAATCTATGCTATACGATTTTGGAAAGGGTAAATTTCCAAGTTTAGGTGGAACTACAAGTATTGTGTATGATGAGACCACAGGTAAAGTAGAGTTAGAGTATCTTTCATTAGCTGGTACTAATCGAAACTGTGCTGGAGGACCTACTCCCTGGGGCAGCTGGATTTCTTGCGAAGAAGATGTGTCAGGAGTTGGTAGAAATCAAGAACAAAATCATGGCTATAATTTCGAGGTTCCGGCAAGTGGGGAAATAAGATTGTATGACCCAATTCCATTGAAAGCGATGGGTCGATTCAACCATGAGGCAATTTGCGTATCTCCAAATAGTATCGTTTACCAAACTGAAGATAGACATGATGGTCTCATCTATAGATTTATTCCAAATACGCCTGAGAGATTGCATGAAGGAGGAAAGCTACAAGCTTTAGCTATTATAGGTCAAAAGAGTCTCGATACTAGAAACTGGTCTAAACGAATGATGGAACTCAATGCGCCTGTAGAAGTTGAATGGATAGACTTAAAAGACATCGACCCTGAAGAGGATGATTTAAGAATTAGAGGCTTTAAGGCAGGAGCCGCTCGGTTTGCAAGAGGGGAAGGGATGTGGCATGGTCAAGGGGAAATCTTTTTTGCTTGCACGAATGGTGGCCCAGATAAGTTGGGTCAAGTTTTTAAATATATACCAAGCAAATTTGAAGGCAGCAATAGAGAATCTGAAGCCCCCGGAAATTTGGTTTTATTTGCAGAGTCTGACAATAAAAATATTCTAAAAAACTGCGATAATTTAACGATTGCCCCATGGGGAGATATTATACTCTGCGAAGATCATGAAGACGCTTATTTAAGGGGTATCACTCCAGAAGGTAAAATTTATACATTTGGACACAATGTTGGTTTTGAATCCGAATTTGCCGGAGCTACTTTTTCACCTTCTGGGAAAACGTTATTTGTAAATATCCAAGGGCGAGGAGATACTCTGGCTATTACAGGACCATGGTCTGATCGAATAGCAATTTAAGCCTACAGCACACTCAAAATTTTAACTGGATTTCGTTTGGTGCTGACCAGTTTCCGCTTAGTATAAGTGGTTAACTTTACAGTGAAACAAGTATAAACTAAAAAATAGAATATTATTAGTGACAGTGGTTTATGAACAAAGAAGAGGTTTTAAAAGTAATTGATAAAAATTATTCTCCACTCAGTCTAGAATGTCAAGCAGATTTACTAGCTGTCTCATCAATACGATTTATTGATAAAGGAGAAATAATTGTAAAGGAGGGGCAATATGCCGATAAGGTATATTTCATACTGAAAGGATGTGCTAGGGCTTACTATATCAATGATGGAAAGGATGTATCTGATTGGTTCGCCTTCGAAAATGAATTTATAAGTTCGATAGTTAGTTTTTTTGGAAAACAGCCTAGCCCTCACTATATCGAATTCGTCGAACAATCTATAGTCTTTGAAGTCTCAAGAGAATCCATTGAAAGTTTATCCAAGAAGTATCATGAATTTGAACGACTAATTAGGGTGGTGGTCACTAAAGTGATGTTAAGCCAACAGGAAAGAATATCCTCGATTCTATTTCAAACTTCAGAACAACGATATAAGCATTTTATCTCCGCCCATCCAAACATTACCAATAGGATTCCCTTAATGCACATCGCGTCGCATTTAGGCATGACGCTGGAGACTTTGAGTAGAGTAAGGAATCCTAAAAAGAGAATTTGATATAAATCAAATGAAAGTAGCTCTAAAACCTGCATCTTTGATCAAAAGAAGGCATGAAGAATATTCTAATTATAAACGGTCACCCAGACAAAGAAAGTTATAACTACGCACTTTCTGACGCGTATAAAAGAGGTGCTGAATCTTCAGATGCGGCAGTAAAAGTCATCAATATTGTAGACCTTGAATTTAATCCTAACTTACAATATGGATATAGGAAAAGAACGGAACTAGAAACTGATTTGATCAAATCACAAAAAGATTTAAAATGGGCGGATCACATTGTCTGGATTTATCCAGTATGGTGGGGCTCCGTTCCAGCGCTTATGAAAGGATTTTTAGATAGGGTATTGTTGCCCGGTTTTGCCTTCAAGAAAAGAGAAGGATCTGTTTGGTGGGATAAGTATTTCACGGGAAAATCTTCGAGAATAATTTGCACTCTAGATCAACCGTCTTGGTTTTATCGTATCATAAATAGATGCCCAAGTCATCATGCCATGAAAAAATTAACGATGAATTTTATTGGAGTGAAGTCTGTTAAGATTACTTCTATAGGGCCCCTGAGATTATCTAAGCAGGCTTTTCGCTTGAAGTGGTTAAAAAAGGTTGAGCAGCTAGGGAAAAAGAATAAATAGGATTGCCCTGAGGAATAGAAGCCCTTTCTTGAATTCCAATACCATAATTGGGGGAGAAAAGTCGTAAAAAGAATAATAGTTTTTAGCTAGTATCTATCCCCATATCCATTATTAGTTTTCTCTTAATTAAGAACACCTGAAACCTGACTTATACTAAACTTTGTGTCCATCACAGATTCAGAATATGTTAATTTCCCTATTATGATTATATGTCCGAATTAACTTTTTGAATAAAAAAATATTTTTTTTGTCACGTTTTTGACCCAACACTTGTAATGGTTAATAAGTCTATAGATTAAGAAC
>CAYWOZ010000089.1:0-13112 GCA_964458675.1 uncultured Saprospiraceae bacterium | reverse complement strand
TTCATACTTTTCCTTGTTAACGGTAAATTCTAATTGGGTGCCTGTTTCATGCCAGCCCGGAAAATAGTAATACTTAGCGATTTCATGAAAGCCCATTTTATAATCATGAAATGGACCCATCCATTCTGTTGCATCAATTACACCTCTCTCTAAACTGGTGTAGAGTTCACCCCCTGATATCAAAACAGGGGAGGCGCCTATTTTACTCAGTACTTTACCACCAAGTCCTGGCATCCTCATTTTGAGTCCTTTAAAGTCTTCAATGGAATTTATCTCTTTATTGAACCAACCTCCCATTTGTACCCCTGAGTTTCCACCTGGAAAAGGAATAATATTAAACGGTGCATAGAGTTCTTCCCATAGTTTTAGGCCATCCCCACCGATAAGCCAAGAATTGAATTGTTGTGCGTTCATCCCAAATGGAACGGAGGCAAAGAATTGAGATGCACTCGTCTTACCTGCCCAATAATAAGCAGCACCATGACTCATCTCTGCTGCGCCATTTCGAACTGCATCAAAACATTCTAAGGCTGGGACCAGCTCGCCTCCACCAAAAACTTGAATCTTCAAGCGACCGGCGGACATCGTGTCTACCCATTGGGCAAATAACGAACAGGCTTCTCCTAAAATAGGAAAATTGGGTGGCCAAGTAGTTACCAGTTTCCACTCATATGTTTTTCCAGATATCTTTGAGCTTGACTCGCCAGTAGGAGATGCTGATAAGGTATTTCCCATAAGGAGTTTTAAGGAAGCAGGTAGTGCAACCATTCCAAGCCCTAAACCTTGCAAAAAGCGTAGCCGGCTTCTCTTTTTGTTTTTATCCATAGAGAAAATTCTTTTCTGCTTTAAATTAAGAATAATATTTGATTGCCTTATTTTAACTAAACAATAGGACTAAGATGCTGTTATTCTTTGACAAAGAATACATGAATTATGAAGAAAGCTAAGACTATAGGAGAGCTTAAGAAAAGTGGATATACATCTCGATCTATCAAAGAAGAATTAAGAGAGAATTTGATAGACAAGTTAAAAAAGAAGGAAACAGTCTTTAGTGGCATTTTGGGCTTCGAGGATACAGTCATCCCGGATCTTGAACGCGCCATTCTTTCAAGACACAATGTACTTCTCCTCGGATTGAGGGGACAAGCTAAGACTAGACTTGCGAGGTTATTAATCACTCTGTTGGATGAGCACATGCCTGTTGTTGCAGGTTCAGAGTTGAATGATGACCCTTTACAACCGATGTCTATTTTTGCGCATAACCTTATAAAAGAAAAAGGAGATGACACACCTATTGAATGGGTGCACAGAGATGACCGATATGTAGAAAAGTTAGCCACTCCTGATGTGAGTATTGCAGATTTAGTAGGTGACGTTGATCCTATTAAAGCAGCTACTTTAAAATTGCCATATAGTGATCAAAGGGTGATTCATTTTGGATTGATACCTCGTTCTCATAGATCAATATTCGTAATTAACGAACTTCCTGATTTACAGGCTAGAATACAAGTATCTCTCTTCAATATTTTGCAAGAAGGAGATATGCAAATTCGTGGTTTTAAGTTGCGTATGCCATTGGATATACAATTTATCTTTACAGCTAACCCTGAAGATTATACCAACAGAGGAAGCATTATTACACCTTTGAAAGATAGGATTGAGAGCCAAATATTGACACACTATCCTCGCACATTAGAGGTGTCTCGAAAGATAACAGAGCAAGAAGCTAGTCTTAGCCCTGAGCAGAAAGATCAAATAACAGTACCAAGTTTATGTGCTAATCTTTTGGAGCAAATCAGCTTTGCAGCAAGGGAGAGTGAGTTAATCGACGAGAAAAGTGGTGTTTCTGCTAGATTAAGTATTGCAGGATATGAAAATTTAGTAAGCGCCGCAGAAAGAAGGCTGATTATCAATTCTGAGAAAAAGACAAGGACTAGAATAGGAGATTTCTGGGGCGTTGTTCCAGCCATTACAGGAAAAGTAGAACTCGTTTACGAAGGAGAGCAAGCCGGACCGTACATGGTTGCTGTTAACTTAATGGGAACCGCTATTAAAAATGAATTTTTAAAGCTATTCCCACATCCTGATAAACAAAAGAAAGATAAGGATGCTTTTGGTGTAATTAGAGCATGGTTTGCAGGAGGGAACAACCTTGATCTATTAAGCGATGCTTCCAATAAGGATTATCAAAAAACGCTTAAGAAAGTATCAGGTTTAGAAAACTTGGCTAAGACTTCAGGCGCTAAAGGGGATGACATCTATCCTGTAATGGAACTCATAATCCATGGACTAGTCGAGTTTGAGGTGCTATCAAAAGAATACTTAGAAACTGGATTTGCTATTAGAGACGTTTTAGCCAATATGTTTGACTCGGATATGTTCGATGGGATGAGTAATTAAAACTAGCCAAAAGAGCGATTTTCAACATCTTAATCTAAAAGAATATAAAAGCTTAACGCAGGATGTGTTAGGCTTTTGTATTTGTGTGCTTATGGGACTTTTTTGCGACATGTAAAGAATGTTTATAAGTGGTTGATTTACAATGCATAATTAAATCGAAGTCTTTATTCAGTTATACCAATTAGTCTTCTGACTGCCATTTATTAATTCAAGGCTAAAAATCTTCTTATCTGAGCCCATATATGACTGCACAACCAAGATAAAATCGTACTTTTGCAGTCTAAAAATTATCAAATGCTAAGAGTATTATTTTTATCCTTCACATTTATCTTACTTTCTCAAAGCGTATTTGCCCAAAAAGGAACGGTGAGAGGGAATGTTTTTGACAAGGAAACCGGAGAACCCATCATATACGGTAACGTAGTTTTAGAGGGAACAACCTATGGGAATAATACAGATTTAGATGGTTTTTTTAGTATCTCTGGTGTTCCAGTAGGGGACTATACTTTGATGGCTACCTATTTAGGTTATGACACAGTTAATGTTGCTATAACTATTCAAGATGGCAAATTGCTGTATGAAAGAATAAATCTTACAGAGAGTAGCTTTGATTTAGGGGTTGTGAATGTCTCTGCTAAAAGAGAGCAAGCTAGATCAGATGTGCAAGTTTCAAAACTTACTGTCACCCCATCACAAATAAAATCTCTTCCATCTACAGGTGGTGAAGCAGATATAGCGCAATACTTATCTGTACTTCCAGGTATAGTGTTTACAGGAGACCAAGGTGGTCAGTTGTATATTCGTGGGGGATCGCCTGTTCAAAATAAAGTACTCTTAGACGGGATGACAATCTATAACCCTTTTCACTCGATAGGTTTTTTCTCTGTTTTTGAAACTGAAACAATAAAGAATGTGGATGTACTAACCGGTGGGTTTGATGCGGAATATGGCGGTCGTATCTCTGCTGTAGTGGATATTACTACTAAAGAAGGAGACAAGAACAACTTTGGTGGAATTGTTTCGGCCAACCCTTTCCAAGGAAAAGTACTATTAGAGGGGCCTATTAAAAAATATAACCCAGAAACAGGGACTTCTGCTTCTTTTATCTTTACAGGAAAGCACTCTTATATAGATCAGACTTCTTCTACACTTTATAGCTATGCCACAACAGATACATCGGGAACCTTGCCATTTAATTTCACAGATATTTACGGAAAGTTGTCTCTATCTGGAGGAAATGGTAGTAAGGTAAACGTATTTGGATTTAACTACCGAGATAGAGTAAACTTTCAAAATATTGCAGATTTAGAATGGACCTCAGGAGGTGGAGGGGTGAACTTCACTTTGATTCCTTCAGGTTCAAACCTAACAGTTGATGGTGTAGTGGCCTTTTCTAATTACGATGTATCCTTGAATGAAGGAGATGACAGACCAAGAAGTTCTGGAATTGGAGGTTTCAATGCTGGATTGAATTTTACCTCATTTGGAACAAAATCACAACTCAAATATGGGTTTGAAGTGAATGGATTTAATACGGATTTTAGGTTTGTAAATTTCTTAGATGCTTCCATTCGTCAAGAAAGTTTTACGACAGAAATTTCAACTTATTTCAAGTATAAGATGAAGCTTGGTAAGCTTATTCTAGAGCCGAGTATTCGTTTTCAATGGTATGCATCTTTAGCAGAGTTGTCTCCTGAACCAAGAATTGGACTTAAATATAACGTGAATGATAGATTAAGATTCAAATTGGCAGGTGGATTGTACTCACAGAATTTGATTAGTACTGTAAACGAAACAGATGTTGTAAATCTATTCGTAGGATTCTTGTCAGGCCCTGAAGAATCCATCTTAAAGCCAGGTTCTAATTTTGAAACGACGGACACCAAATTGCAAACTTCGAGACATGCAGTGGTTGGAGTAGAAGTTGATATTACGGACAAGATTGAATTGAATGTAGAGCCTTACTTTAAAGACTTTACACAGATTGTAAATATTAATAGAAATAAGATTGAATCTACAGAGCCAGATTTTGCAGCAGAGACAGGTAGGGCATATGGAATCGATTTCTTGCTTAATTATAATACTCCAGATCTTCTGTTGTGGTTTACCTACACGTATGGATTTGTAGATAGAGACGATGGGTTTGAAGTGTATCCTACCATTTTTGATAGAAGGCATAACTTCAATTCATTAGTGACCTATAAGTTTGGCGATGCCAGATCTTGGGAAGCTAGTGCAAGATGGAATTTTGGAACAGGATTTCCTTTTACCCTTACGCAAGGATTTTATAGCTTTTTTGATTTCCAAGAGGGGATTACAACAGATATTCTTGAAGGAAATCCTGAAATAGGAACTATATTCTCAGCTAACAGAAATGATGGTAGATTACCAGATTATCATAGGTTAGATTTATCTGTGAAGAAGACTTTCACCTTTAGCAAAAATGCCAAATTAGAGGCTACTGTAAGTGTTACTAATGCTTATGATAGAGACAATATCTTCTTTTTTGATAGAATCAGTTTTGAAAGAGTAGATCAATTGCCGATTTTGCCTAGTGTAGGACTTGCTTTTCACTTTTAAATTATTAACTTTATAGGGTAAAAAGATGGAATATGCTCAAAAACTATCTTTTCCTAACCCTTTTCATGGTCAGCTATTGTCATTTAGCTGAGGCTCAATCTATTTTTCAGTTCGGAGATAAGCGTAATTTTGATGACCCTCTTCAAAGTGAAGTAACATTACTTAACCCTCCTTTGAGTAAAAGGGTTGCCACTATAACCACGCCTCCTACTACAGATGTCAGACCTATGGCGGAGTGGGAAGAAATAGAAGCTATAGCCATTACTTGGACAGCTTACAAAGCTACCTTATCAGAAATAGTGCGCCATGCACAATTAGAAGTCAAAGTTTATATTAATTGTGTTTCAGCAGAAAATGTTAAAAAAGATTTAGACCTCTTTCAAGTTCCTTATGGAGATAATGTCATATTCCTAGAAAACCAAAATTTCAATAGTGTTTGGATTAGAGATTATGGTCCTAATTCGGCTTATCTAAATGATGTAGATTCACTCATACTTATTGATTGGGTCTATAATCGTCCAACTAGACCAGATGACGATGTTTTACCTGAAAATATCGCAGATCAAATTAATACACCCTTATTTCAAACTACCGAAGGCGAATTTCAACTGACTGCAACTGGCGGTAATTTTATGTCAGACGGTATTGGTACAGGATTTTCATCAAGATTAGTAGTAGATGAAAATCAAGACAAAACAGAGCTAGAGATTGATGAAGTGATGCACGACTTTTTAGGAATCGATAATTATGTAAAGTTTGACAAACTCCAATATGATGGTATTCATCATATAGATATGCATATGAAACTGCTAGATGAAGAGCGAATCATTTTTGGAGAGTTTCCAGAAGGTAAAGCTGACCATGATATTATAGAAGCGAATATTGAGTATTTATTATCCACTCAGCTAAATGCTTTTGGAGAACCTTATGAAATCATCCGTGTTTCTATGCCTCCTAGCGCCAATACATTTTATCCTGGTGAATCTAATGAAGCGTTTTTTAGGACCTACACCAATGCATTGTTTATAAATAAGACCATTTTAGTTCCTACTTATCAGCCTATATATGATGCTGAGGCATTAAGAATTTGGAGGCAGACAATGCCTGGATACAATATTGTTGGTATTGACTGCAACGAGTTAATCGATGAGTTCGGTGCCATACATTGTATAACAAAGGAGATAGGGTCGAAAAATCCCTTACGTATCGTATTTCAGAGGTTAAAAGATCAAGAGCAACCTAAGGAGGATGGCTACACGGTTCAAGCTATAGTTCAGCATCGCAGTGGTATAAGTGGAGCTGCTCTGTTCTATAGACAAAGAGGAGAGCAAGTATATAATCGATTAAACATGGAATTGGTTGATCCTAAAACAGACGTTTTTGAGGCTACTATTCCTAACTATATAGAAAAGGGATCTATAGAATATTTTGTGCAAGGTATTTCAAATAGTGGAAAGGTATTCAATAGACCTCAGCCTGCTCCTGAGGCTTACTATTCTTTTAATATTGAGAATACGATTACCTCTACAAATAATTTGAAAGACGTTTTTCTTGAGTCTGCTTTCCCTAATCCCTCATCTGATTTAGTTTGCATCCCTATCGAAGTGCGAAAACCTACGCGAGGTGAATTGTCTTTAATGGATATTCATGGTAAGTTGGTAAAGGTTATTTTCGAAGGTAGATTCGAATCAGGTTCTTCTAAGCAATTTGTAAATGTATCGAACTTGCCTTCTGGATTATACACTTTGAGGTTGACGAATGCTGCTGGCGTGTATACTCAGAAACTGGTAGTAGAGTAAATCTTTCCGAGACGGCGGTTTATTTCCCTTTAATTTTAAATCTTGCATGCCTCGGCAGTAGCCTCAGTTTCCGCCTTAAATATGTACAGTGGACATATTTTGCTTCGTATCAGTTGGTCATTCATTTTTCAGTTTTTCCCGTTCCACTTTTTTAGCTGACTTATTACGGCTCTAATATCTTTCGGAATGGCCGCTTCCAAGTCTATAGATTCCCCAGTAATCGGATGCTCAAATGTAAGTCTCCAAGCATGTAGTATGGATCTTCCTATTAATGGTCGTTCTTCTATGTTTTTTTTGGCTTTGAATTTACGTCCTTTGATATCAGAGGTAAACAAAGCAGTACGCCGGCTATACATGGGGTCAGAGGCCAAGGGTATTCCTTCCGATTCTAGATGTACCCTTATTTGATGCGTCCTTCCAGTCAGTATCTCTACTTCTAAAAGACTGAAGTCTTTGAAAAATTCTAATACTTTGAATTTAGTTATGGATTCTTTGCCGCGCTTGTCAATGCGCATACGGTCTTTATGATTTGGAGTGGGCGCTATTTTTTTATCTATGGTCCCCGATTCTTCAAAGGGCCGTCCATCTACAACTGTTAGGTAAAATTTTTGAATCTTTCTTTGCTCAAAAAGTTGTGAAAACTTTTTGTGCGCTACTGCATTTTTAGCAAATAGTAAGATACCACTTGTCTCTTTATCTAGCCTATGTACCGTAAAGATTTCATCAGCCGCAATGCTAAGCATTTGAAGAAGATTGGGTTTGTCAGGACTATATCTGTCTGGCAATGTCAGCATTCCTGCAGGTTTGTTTACGATGATGATATGATCATCTTCAAATACGACGTCGAGTTTCTTCTTCAAGATTAAGATAATTTCGGCTGCAAAAATAGTTTAATAGTGATTAAACCACCATATCAGAAAGGTATTATTTTAGGATGTAGATGGTGGACCATCACGATCCCGTGAAAAACGGGACGTGACCGCGTCGTCCGCTGTATATCCAAGGCCATCGCCACATGGAGACGTTTAGCAAAACGTCTCTACTCCCATCTTGGATATGCCGCTACCACCGCTTGTTCCTTGCGCATCCTTTGCAGGGCTTAGCCTTTCGGCACGCCGCCGGTAAATGACGTTTACTATATTCGAAGATGAATTAATTGAAATCGCTGTATTTTTTCTGGCCCTTGAGGTAGTAATGGGTAAGAATGCTTTTGTTGATTCTGCCCGCGATGTTTGGTGTCTCTTTTTTAAGATCGGATCGAATTTGTTTTCGATTTTTTCTAAATTTCCCCATCAAGCTATAAAAGGCGACATGGGCTTTGAAGACTGCAAAGAAAGCGCCTACCTGCCCTTTTAAAAGGAATGAAATAGCGGCTACACCATCGAGAATCATCCTTCTGAAGAGGACAGAGAAAACTCGATCGGAGGATTCATTTTTGAAAATCATCAATAAGCTATTTCTAAAATTTAGAAATGTCTTCCTAGAGGAGGCATAGGATAGGGTACCTCCACCGACATGGTATACTTCGGACTCGGGCTGGTACATTATTTTTTTACCCATGCATTTGAAGCGCCAGCACAAATCTATTTCTTCCATGTGTGCAAAAAAGTCACTATCAAATCCTCCAATCTCCTTAAACTCTGCTGTGCGCAATGCAATGGCTGCTCCAGAAGCCCAGAATATTTCTGAAGATTCATTGTATTGATTTCTATCTTTCTCAATAGACTGAAAGATTCGACCTCGACAAAAAGGGTAGTAGAGCTTATCTACAAGCCCTCCCGCAGCACCAGCGTATTCAAAATATTCAGGTGCTTTTTGGTCTCTTATTTTGGGTTGAACCGCAGCAATGGAAACGTCCGACTCCAGCATATCTATTAATGGAGATACCCATTCTGACTTTATCTCAATATCTGAATTAAGCAAAATGCAATAAGGAGTCTGCACTTCTTGCATGGCTAGATTATAGCCTTGGGCGAATCCATGATTTTCTTGTAAGCTGATTATCCGTACTTGTGGGAACGTTTTTTTTAGAAATGTAATAGAATCATCTGTAGAGGCATTATCTGCAATGACCAATTCTGTATTTGCTGGAAGAAAGTCTAGCCATGTCTGACAGAAGCGTTTTAGAAAATCTATGCCATTGTAATTTAGTACAAGAACGGTACACAAAGATGGCTGCGATATATTCAATTCGATTTAGATTATGCTTGTAGTATAGATACGGCAGATTGCTTATCTAGGTTTAGTTGTTTGATTAAGTCTTCAGTATTGGTAAATTCTATATCGTCTCTTATAAAGTCTACGATTTCTACTTTAATCTCCATTCCATAGATGTCATCTTTGAAGTCAAATATGTTGACCTCGATTGTACGATTGGGTAGATGCTTATAGGAAGGTCTGTCTCCTATATAAAGCATAGAATTGTAGATTTTATTGTTCACTGTGGTTTTACTTGCATAGATACCATATTTGGGTACTAGCTTATGGTTATTTTCTAAATAGATATTGGCTGTTGGAAAACCTAGGGTGTGTCCGATGCGTTCGCCTTGTTTGACCTCTCCTGTGAGCAAGTAGTGATACCCTAGTAATGCGTTGGCCTGCATTATTTCTCCCAAAGAAAGAAAATTTCTAATTTTCGTAGAACTGATAACGATATCGCTTATTTGTTGAGCAGTTATTTCCGCTACTCGATAGCCTCCTTTTTCTTGATGCCACTTGAGAAAATTGATGTCTCCACTTCTATTAAGTCCAAACTTATGGTCATGTCCAATAATGATGACTGAAGGATGAAATTTTTGGATGAGAAATTTTTCGATGTATTCATCTGCAGACTGCTGAGAGAAGGCAACTGTAAATGGAACAATCACTAAGTGATCAATCCCAAAGTTGGCGAATAGAGATATTTTTTCTTCTGTTGTATTGATGAGCTGAAGGGTTTTATCCTTTGGGAATACTATCTGGCGAGGATGCGGATCAAAGGTGATGACTACTGTTTCCGTATCCAGTTGCTTCGCTTCCAATTGGATTCTTTCTATTAGTTTTTGATGACCATAATGTACTCCATCAAATGATCCAATCGTAATAACTGGTTTATCAAAATCTGGTAAATTATCGAGTCCTCGGTGTACCTTCATAACGGGTGCAAAAGTAGGTATTGTTGAGCATTTTCTTAAATAATTTTGCATTCGTTTGTACAGGCGGCGTGCCGAAAGGCTAAGCCCTGCAAGGGACGCGCTAGGGACAAACGGTGGTAGCGATATGAAATAGAAGCGGACGACGTGGTCACGTCCCGATTCCCGATAGTAGATGCGCAAGATTTTGCGTATCTACTATCGGGTATCGGGATCGTGATGGCCCCAAACCCATATTCTATACATTCTATTAACCTTTTGCTTGGGTAATTGTTAGATTTGTAATCTAAATAATAGGTAGTGGATACAGCGAAGATATTAGAAAAATTGCAGGCAGTGCAGGACCCCAAAACGGGTCGTGGTATAGTAGAAATGAATCGAGTGCGTGACCTCGTAGTGGAGGGCAATAGAATCAACTTTAGCCTTCATCTGCCCCAACTAGAAGGAAGTGAAAAAGGAGCTTTGAATATGGCTTGCCAGCAAGTGCTGACGGAAGCATTTGGTGTGGTGGATGTAAATATACACTTTGTGAATGTTCAGCACACAGGCGGAAGTTCACTAGAACAAGCGCTTCCTCAAGTGAAAAATATCATAGCTGTGGCTTCAGGAAAAGGAGGAGTAGGAAAATCTACCGTGGCTTTGAATTTAGCTATTGCATTGCAAAAATCGGGTGCAAAAGTAGGCTTGATAGATGCAGATATATATGGCCCTTCTATACCAACCATGATCGGGATGCCTACTGCTAAACCTAAAATAGAAACGCTCTATGGCAAACATAAAATAATACCCATCGAAGCCTTCGGGCTACAAGTGATGTCGGTCGGATTCATCATAGAACCGGAGGCAGCTATTGTATTAAGAGGCCCTAGGTTAGGAGGGATTGTAAAGCAGTTTTTGAATGATGTACTATGGGGGGAATTGGACTATCTAATTCTGGATTTGCCTCCAGGAACAGGGGACATACAACTCACAATAGTGCAAACAGTGGCGGTAACGGGTGCCATAATGGTGACCACGCCTCAGCAAGTAGCCGTAATTGATGCTGTAAAGGCAGGAAATATGTTTCGTTTGCCAAATGTGAATGTACCCATACTTGGAGTGGTAGAGAATATGAGTTGGTTCACACCTGCAGAGTTGCCTAATAACAAGTATTACCTATTTGGAAAGGGAGGTGGAAAGAAACTGGCCAAGGAGATGAGTACTATGCTATTGGGGCAAATACCCATAGTAGAAGGGATTAGGTCGGCTGGAGACAACGGAAAACCTGCATTTTTGGATAATAATGAGATTATTAATCAAGCTTTTCATAACTTGTCAAAGAATATGACGGCTCAGTTGGCTTTGAGGCATGAAATGATGGCTCCAACCAAGAAAGTCGAAATCAAGAGCTAAATTTAGCTTTAGTTAAAATAAATACACATGTCTCAACAAGAGAAAGACGATTTGCTCAAAAAAGTAGACCATGCTTTAGAAGATTTAAGGCCACATCTAGCTGTAGACGGAGGCAATATCGAAGTGGTGGAGATTACGGATGAGCGAATTGCTATGATAAAGTGGTTGGGCAATTGTGAGGCCTGTAGTATGTCAGCGATGACCTTGAGAGCTGGTGTAGAAGAAACGCTACGCTCGAAAGTACCTGAAATCGAAGGGGTAAAACCTATAAACGGGTTTCAAAATTAAGCATGTGAAGAGAGCCGATCTAGTCGACCAAATATTTTCAAAGAAATCATTTTTGTGTGTGGGTTTGGATGCGGATATAAGCCGTATTCCTAAACATCTATTTGAAGAATTTGAAGACCCCGTTTTTGAATTCAACAAACAAATCATAGATGCTACTGCAGAGCATTGCGTCGCCTACAAACCCAATACTGCATTTTATGAAGCTCAAGGAGTAGCCGGTTGGTTAAGTCTGCAAAAGACTATTGCCTATATTCCTAAAACCCACTTCATCATAGCAGATGCTAAGCGAGGAGATATAGGAAATACATCTAGACAGTATGCCAAAGCCTTCTTTGAATCTATGCCCTGTGATGCCGTTACAGTAGCTCCATACATGGGAGAAGATTCTGTCGCTCCATTTTTAGAATTTGATAATAAGTGGGTTATCGTTTTGGGCTTGACTTCGAATAAAGGGAGTAGCGATTTTCAGTTTTTGAAAGATAGCGATACGGATAAGCTGCTATATCAGCAAGTGCTTGAAAAGACGCAAACATGGGGATCTATAGATAACCTGATGTATGTAGTAGGGGCTACCCATCCAGAAAAATTTGAAGAAATACGGAGGTTAGTACCAGATCATTTCTTATTGGTACCTGGAGTAGGAGCACAGGGAGGCGATTTAGATGGCCTAGTCAAGTATGGTAAGAATAAGGAAATTGGCTTGCTCGTAAACTCTTCTCGAGGGATTATTTTTGCAGATTCAGGAAAGCAGTTCGCCGATGCATCTGCTAGTGCTGCAAAGGATTTGAGCCGCAAGATGGCTACTCACTTTTAAGGGTTCTTACCGTTATTCTCATTCGAGATTGTAAATTATTGTTAATACGGATTTAGTCCATGTTCTATACTCTGGCCTTAAACCTCAAGTTTACTTATCTTTGTAGATATAATATATTAATATGAAATTAAATATCTTCTATACATGCATGGCTTTAGCCTTCATATCATTAATGTCTTGTGATACAAATGGCCCAGTAGCGGCTAAGAATTCAGCAGTGGAACTGGGGAAATCTCATTTAGCGGACGGAGATCGTTTCAGAGGTGTAAATGATAAAATGAAGGCAAAGTCCTTCTATCAAAAGGCTATTGTAGAATTTGAAAATGCAGTCCGTGAAGATGCGAACACACCCGGTTTAGCTCGAATGCTAGGTATCGCTCAGTATAGAGTGAGAGATTTTGATAACGCTATTCAATGGTTAACGCAAGCCTCTGGTAAAGATAAGACAGATGAAGTAGCCTTTCAATACTTAGGCTATTGTCAAATCAATAAGTCTAAAATAGCGGAGGCAGAAAATTCTTTTAAGCAAGCTTTCGAACTCAATAAGTCAGACGTAGTAAAAACTGAAGTAATAGATGAGCTGATGGATATAGGAGAATTATCTATAGACCTAGGTAGTAATTTTATATCACAAGGGGCTGCTCCGCAAGGTACTCAATATAAGAGATTGGGTATGAGAATCATGGCTATGGGATTGGAGTTTAGTGA
>CAYWOZ010000088.1:0-13311 GCA_964458675.1 uncultured Saprospiraceae bacterium | reverse complement strand
GGGGCCATCCCGCGAAAAGCGGGACCAGGCTATGCGTCACTCCATTTCATTTCGGTGCTCTGCACTCCTTCCTTCGGTCGGCTGACTTCTATCCTTTGTCCAATTGGTTGATTCTAGCCTCGGGAGTAGGCCTCGGTTCCCTCTTTAATAAAGTCCACTGGACTTTAGTTGCTTCGTATCAGTCACTCATTTCCTTTGTCCAAAATATTCTTTGAAGTCGATAAGAGTATCGTTACAACTACATTAACGATTAGCCTCTACTTCAGCTTATATTACAATTCCTCTTGTTTTATTCACTCTGCTAAACCAGAATAAGAAAGCTGCAATCATAATCACTACAGCAGGCAAAACGAGACCAGTTATACCTAGCACTTCTAAAGCATTTGTCATGGTAAGTCCAAGGATAAGTTGGAGAACAACACCAATTAAGGAGGCAAGGAAGAACAGAATGCACCAAGATTTTCTTAGCAATAGGCCTATTGACCCTACGAGACCGCCAAATACTCCGAGTGCATAGGCTATCTTTTGAATTAATGAATTGTCTAAGAATAACTCTTGCTTCTCAGGTTCCATGGCGGCAATATCTTCAAGAGAGACAAACATTTCAGAAAGGAACATGAATACACCCATCATATTCCATAGCAAGGCAAAGATGGCTATAACCCAAAAGACTTTTGGGATAGCGGATTGGTTTTTTTCCATTGTAAAGATTTTAGTTTTCAGCTTTTATAAATCTTTGCTTGGGGCTATGCAAAATTACTATTTATAGCTTAACATTCTATTAAATACAGCTATTTAACATTAAGTCTAAATTCATATTGATAGAATGAACTTCCTGCCGATTAATAAGTTATTTCTTCAGATCCTTTTGGCTTTGATTTCGTATGATATGAGTATCTCATTATGATGACAGACTTATTTTTACAAAAATTATATAGAAAGCATACCGATTGCACTGCCTGTCCACCTTCGGATAAGGTGATTGCCTTCTTTGATGACCTTTTAGGGCTGTTATTTCCTGATTTGATGATACGTCAGTTTGAGTCTATAGAAGAGTTTAAATACTTCGCAAAAAAGAACCAGCAGGATTTGCTGACTATTCTCCGATTTCACCCAGATAATGTGAACGGTACAGCTGACCGGAAATGTGCTGCTTTTTATGAAATGATTCCCGGGATTGAGCAAATGCTTAATGAGGATGCTTTGGCTGTTTTCGAGGGGGATCCTGCTGCTAAATCAAGTCAGGAAGTCATTAGATCCTATCCAGGTTTTAAAGCGATTGCGGCATATCGAATCGCCAATGCATTATTCAAGTTAGACGTAGACTTGATTCCTCGTATGATAAGCGAGGTAGTACATAGTCGCACCGGTATTGATATACATCCAGGAGCAACTATAGGAAAATCATTTTGTGTTGATCATGGTACAGGTGTGGTTATTGGGGAGACTTGTATCATAGGCAATAATGTCAAAATTTATCAAGGAGTTACACTTGGAGCGCTAAGTGTAAAGAAAGAAGACGCCAAGATCAAAAGACATCCTACTATAGAAGATAACGTAGTTATTTATGCCGGGTCTACTATACTTGGTGGGGAAACCGTTATCGGAGCGAATACTATTATTGGAGGTAATGTTTGGATTACCAGTAGTGTTAAACCAAATTCAAAGATTTATTTCAGGGGACATCAATAGCTTCTGAAAGATTGAAAATTTTAATTAGCGCATGAAATACTAGGCGTGATGAAACCCGCCTGAATAACTAGTCGGACTGGGAGTTTGGCCTTAGCCAAGCGATTGAGAAACAACGAAGTAGTTCATGATGATATTTAAAATAAAAATTTATTAAATTTTGGTTACATCTTGAATGATTTGTTGATGTACCCTTAAATCAGAAAAACCATTCATGAAATTTGAATCACTAATAGGCAATACTCCAATGGTTCGCATTGAAAATCTTGGGGTAAAACCTTCTGTTAAATTGTATGCAAAGCTAGAAGGTACTAATCCTGGAGGAAGTGTCAAGGATAGAGCTGCATACGGAATGATTAAATCGGCTTTAGATCGTGGCGATATTAATCAGGATAGTAAGTTGATTGAAGCGACAAGTGGTAATACAGGTATTGCGCTTGCGATGATAGCTTCTAGATTTGGGTTGAAATTGAGGCTTTTAATGCCAGAGTCAGCTACTCGCGAAAGAGTATTGACCATGAAAGCATACGGAGCAGAAGTAATCTTAACTCCTGCAGCAAAAACGATTACCTATAGTAGAGAATTAGCTATTAAAATGGCTGGAGAAGAAGGTTACCATCTATTTAATCAGTTTGACAATCCGGATAATTATAAAATGCATGAGCAAACCACAGGACCAGAGATTTGGAGAGACAGTAATCAAGAAATAACGCACTTTGTTTCATCGATGGGTACTACAGGGACAATTATGGGTGTATCTAGATTTCTTAAAGCTCAAAATAGTAATATACAAATCGTGGGTGTTCAACCTTCAGAAGATTCAAGAATACCGGGTATCAGACGATGGCCAAAAGAATTACTTCCTAAGATATTTGACCCAAGCAGAGTTGATCAGATTATAGATGTTAGTACAGAGCAAGCTGTAGCGCATGCAAGGAGACTTGCGAAAACGGAAGGCATCATGGGTGGTATGAGTACTGGAGGCGCATTAAAAGTAGCTTTAGAAGTAGCTTCTCAAATAGAGTCTGGAACGATTGTCTTTATTAATTGTGATAGGGGAGATAGGTATTTAAGTACAGATTTATTCGCTTAAGAATTTAAAACTAATGTAGGGCTGCTCTAAAAGCTAAGTTATTTATGATTTCCCCTTCTTTATCCATCCACCAATGAAGCCTTTCGTAAACTTCATCCTCTGGAAAATAATTCAAGGCCATTTTTACAAAGATATGCCCGTGTTTGGCTTCAGATATCCATAGCATTTTATAAAACTGCTCTAATTCCTCATCCTCCATATTATCAGCTACAATCTTGAATCGTTCTGCACCTCTAGTTTCTACTACGGATGCAATCAAGAGCCTATCGAGAAAGCGTTCCTCAACACTTGAACGCATGTTTTTCATTAGCTGTTTGATGTAAGGGTCTTCAGGCATTTTATGTGCTAACTGGACTCCTCTTTTTTCAAGCAGTTTATAGACCTGCTGGAAGTGTTCTAATTCTTCCACAGCAGTTTCTATGAGTTCTGGAATCATCTCTACACGGTTAGGATACTTTGCTACAAAACTCATAGCCGATGAAGAAGCTTTACGCTCACAATCTGCGTGATCAATAAGGAATGCATCAAAATCCGCTAATACAGCTTTGATCCAACCTGGTTTTGTAGCTACTTTGAGGTCTATACTTAACTTCATGAACGAGTGTCGCTTTTAAGTGGTTGCTTCTACAGTTTCCACAGTTCCTTTAGCATATCCCTCAGACATATCTTTAGAAATCGCTGATCGGAATATTTTCAGGTAGGTCTTTTGATCTACTTGTAAGTGGATAACTTCGCCATCTATTTTGTTGACCTTTCCGATAATGCCACTATTCGTTACCACCTGGTCCCCCTTCTTGATATCTTGAACAAAAGTATCTTGGAGTTTAGCTTTTTTGGCTTGCGGTCGAATCATAAAAAAGTACATGACTCCAAAAATTAAAGCCATCATAACGAGCATACTTGCTCCACCACCTTGTCCTGCTTGTAAAAAAATAAAATTTATCATTTTTCTTGTCTTATTTATTTTGATTAATGTGGACATACCCTTTAACGGTTAACAATGTCCTAGAAGGGAATGTATTTGCGATAATAGAAACAGGTTTGCTTTGCTCCAATGTCTTTCCAGCAGTATTGAATACCACTTTGATTTCACCATCTTGTCCCGGTGGGATTGGGTGTTCTGGATAAGAAGGAACAGTGCAGCCACAGGTCGCTTTTGCATCCGATATCACTAAAGGAACCACCCCTGTATTTGTAAATTTAAAGGTATGCGTCACGGGTCGCCCTTCTAGAATGGAGCCGAAATCATATACCGTCTCTTCAAAGTCCATTTTGGCTACTAAGGTAGTATCTAAAGGCTCATTAGCTGAAACGGGCATGCGTATTGCATCTGAGTTGGTAAAACCCTCATTCTTTTTAGTAGTAGTGTTGTTTTCTGCTCCCGAAGGCTCACAGGCTATAAATATCAGGCTAAGCACGAAAACAATTAAACTATATTTCATAAGTATTGATTGAATCTCAAAATTAGGCAAAAGGTCTTGTATGTAATAGCTATATGTAAATATAATCGATAATATGGTCAAAACTTTGCATTCTTAGCCCAGCAAGTACACTAAGCAAGTATAGGATTTCTTCAAATTGTCTAGCTTTATGTTCGATTTTAAAAGGTTTTTTACTAAACTATTAATATGATTATCTATTTGATTGGTAGTATGGGGGTTGGGAAGTCATCCCTTGGCAGGATGATAGCCAAGAATCTACAGATTGAATTTATAGATACAGATCAAGAGATAGTTGATAATGAATGTAAATCTATAAATGCCATCTTCAAAGAGGATGGAGAGGCTTATTTCCGCACTTTAGAATCAAAGACTATTCGATCTATTGATGTTACAAAAGATATAATAATTGCCACTGGAGGTGGACTACCTATATATCATGACAATATGAAATATATGCTAGATAATGGTTTAGTTGTTTTTCTAAATGAGGAGATGGAAACATTGACGCGACGTTTATATAACGGAAGATCTAAGCGCCCTGCTATCAAAACTTTAGATATAGACGAAATAAGAAATAAGTTATCATCCATGTTGGCAGAAAGAATACCCGTTTATAGTCAAGCACATATTGAATATCGCAGAAAAGATAATCGCCTAAAAGAAGCTTTAGAGTTAAGTAGATATTTAAATATTTTTATATAAAAAAAGAAAAGCTGTCACAGATTGAGGAAAAATCTTAGGCTTAGGTAGTAATACTATTTTATATTGTTTTTTTAACCAATTCAAATAAACCTATCAGAAAGTAGTTTGGGGTTATTGTTGGGCAGATATTTTAGAATTTATCAAGGCGAAAATCGCAGGGATAGCCATAGTTATCACTAGTATTTTTGAGGCGGAGAAATTCTAAAATATCAAACAAGAATATCGCAAAAAGCATTCTGATTTGTTTATAGCGCTCCCCATAAATTTTGATCGATTTATGAAGCCGTTTAACATAGTTGCACTAGGTAGATTCCTAGAAAGTAATTCTATAGAGGTAGCTTTAAAGGCCTACGCCACTTTTTACCACAGTGTAAAAGTCAAAGACCAAAAGAGAACATCTATAACACTGATTGACAAAAAGTATAATCAGAATTTAAATAAAGAATACGCCGAAATTTGTAGGATAGAAAAAAAAGTCTCCTACTTAACGCTCCAAGAGCAAGATGATATAGAAAAAACCTATCGAGAAGGTTCCTTACTTTTATTACCGAGAATAATAAATTCATCTAGCATTATTAAAGAGTCGTTTTTGTTTGGCCTTCCTGTCATGTGTTATGTGCATCCAAGTCATAATAATCTAATTGATCCTTCTAATAGTATGTGTGTGGCTTATCAAAATGACACGCAAGCTGTGGAAGCATTTTCCAAAAACTTGATTTTACTAAATCACGATCCCGAGGCGGTTGACTTTTTGCGAAAGGGAGCTCAAGCAAAATATGAGAAAGATTTATCTTGGGGTAAAAGAGCCCAAGCTGTATAAGAGGTGTTTTAGAACGGATAACCAAGTCCTAATTGAAATCTCCGATTATCAACAACCCAAGGTATGGTAAATGCATCAGATCTAGAAGTTGTCCACTCGAATCCGTCATTTGCATATGGACGACGAAGCAAAAAGCCCAAGTCTAATCTAACTACAATAAAGTTCTCAATATCCAATCGTAAACCAACACCAGTGTTGATGGCAATTTGTTCTAGGAAAGAATCTATTTGGAATTGCCCACCGGGCTTGATGGGGTCATCTCTAATGAGCCAAATATTGCCAGCATCTATAAATGCTGCTCCTTTCAAATAGCCAAATATTGGGAATCTATGTTCCAAATTCATCTCCAAAATAATGTCTCCAGTCTGATCATAAAATTGATTGGTTACCGTATTAGTGGGGTCAGTACCTAAAACAAAAGTTCCGGGGCCAAGCCCTCTTAACAGAAAGCCTCTTAGACTTTGGGAGCCGCCTACTACAAATTGTTCATCATAAGGTACTTGTTCGGAATTGCCATATGCAAAGGCAGCACCGGTAACTATTTTTCCGACTAGCAAGGAATTACGGATAGGTAAGTAGTACCGATAATCTAGCCGTACTTTAGCATATTGTGAAAATGGGGTATTAAGAATAGTCTTGTCTCCTTGGCTATCAGTCTCTCTGATTATAGCGCTCAAAGTATTTCCAGCTGTTCTTGCATTTACACTAAAGTAAGAATACCCTTTTCGCACATTGGAATTTTGATTGGTGAAGGTGTAGGTATACTCGATACCAATATCAAATAAATCCTGTAGAGACAGTTCTAGTCTTCTATCCATAGCTTCAATGTCTATGAAGTCTTGCGATCGATTAAATATATTCAAGTAATTAAATGATAAAACAGAAATTTCATGATTGGACTTTCTGGTTTCTCGCCAATTGTATCCAATATCTAAACTACTTTTTATTGCGGAGTAGGATTCAATCCTATTCTGAGCACTATTCTTAAATTCTATAAAAGTCTTAGGGATATAGTAAGTAGATGGTTTGTATTTTATAAAGTTGGGTATGAGTAGTTGTGGAATACTTAAATTGGTATTTAGTTCTGCGATTAGAGAATTAAGTATGCTTCGATTTCGATTGAATTGCAACTCCGTTCCTAGGGTTAGCCCTATGCTGAATATTTCAGCTCCTTTAAAAACATTCTTGTCCGTATAGCTTCCTGTTATCGCAGAACCGAAAAAACTACCTGAACGATTGTTGACTTCAAAGTCGACACTAAGACTGCCGTCCGAATCATAATTTAAGTCTATATATCTATCCAAAATGTCTAATGAGTCTCCATAGGGCTTGCTATATTTTTGATTGACATACTGAAATAAATTGTAGGACAGAAAATGACTCAGGGTTAATTCTTGTTTTTGCTCAGAAATGTATTCTCCTTTATCTTGATCGATGGATAGGTCAATCAATTTTGGGGTCATTAACCTCCTTGAGCCCACACTTTCCATTCCATCCTTTATCACTTGAGTATCGCGTACAACATGGCTATTGGCATTTTTAATTCCAGAATTCCAATTGAGGTATGTATTTCCAACTTTATATCTTTTAAGGATTTCTTTGTTGTCTGGAACCTTAAAATGGATGCCCATGTCTACAGTATTATCTGTAGATAGTGTATCCACTGTAAAGTAAAAATAGTCTTCTGTGATATTTATAAAACCAGCATTTCTCAAGGTGCGTGCATACCTTGCTCTTTCTTCGTCAATTTTACCTTTGTTATACGGTTCCCCTTTTTTGATAACTCGATATCGACTAAACTTATTCAGTATTTTTCCAACTGATGTGCTATCGGATACTTGAGACAAAGAATCTATGATGCGCACGGGTTTTGCTTTGACTTTATAGCTTACTTTTACTTTTTGTTCATCGAAGGAAGTAGCCGTTTTTACGGTAGACCCAATGTATCCGTTGTCTAAGAGAAATTTCTCCATTCTTAAACGATTTAGTTCTATATCTTTTTCCTTATATAACGATGGCTTCTTCGCTATTTTTAAAGGTAAGTCATTTTTGCCTCTTTTTGCTCTACTTATATTTTTGTAGTGTATCACAACTGGGAGCTTGAACCATTTTGAATTTGCTGCTGGATTAATAATGTCAATAAGCTCAGCTTCCATTTTTCTTGGATCAAGTAGGTTGTGTTCATTCTCAACCTCGATTTTGTTTTCAACTATCAAATACTCTTCTTCCGCTAGGTACTTTGTGGTATTGCATGAGCAAAGCCATAAATAGCATAGAATAAAGCATAGTATTTGAGTCTTGCGCTGCATTTAACCTTACTTTGATTTGTTTCTTAAATGCAAAGCTTTTTGAAGGGATATTCCAAGTCCTTGTTTATTAGTATTTTCTTCTAGGAGTACATCAAAATCAGATTTTAGAAATGCTTCTAAAGTAATGTTTCCTTTTTTGTTAAGCTTATATTGTAAAATGAAATCACCAGCAATACTTGATAATGCAGCCCCTTTAGTTCGATTATCTAAATCTACATTTCCAAGAGCTTGAACGGTAATCCGATCGTTTGCAAAACTTTTTGAAGCAGCCAGTTTGAATTCTGTAACAGATGTACTCCCGCTTTTGATAAACTCTGATAAATGGGAGTCAATATTAACGTTAAACTCAAATCCTTTAATGAATTTACTAGCCAGTTGATTAAGCTGGTCTTCAACAAAGCCACTAACACTCCTCAATGCAATATTACTCCCTGTAGTAAGAGATACAGTAGATAGAGTAGACTCGTCAGCGGATACAAAAGTATTGAATAAGATTAATCCAAAAACTTGTTTGTATAAATCTTCCTCATTGTTTCGTATTTCATTCACTTTTCTGCTTAGACTCTGATTGTTTTGGATGTCATTTTCTACAAATTTTAAATCAAAGTTTAAATTTGGACTATTTATAGTGCCATCGATGTTAAGGCCAACCTGTACATCCGTTCTTTTTTGCAATAAAGAAGTTTCTGATTCGGATAAGTCTGAAGGATTATCTATGATCGCTATTGGGGTAGCCTTGGTGTTATAGGCGGCTTCTACATTAATCTTTGCCAATAAAGGATCTCCTTGGAAAACGACTGTTCCTCCTTGGGTAATGTCAAACTCTTTTTTAATTACACCATAAGAAAAATTGTATTTTCCGTTGTCTACAGTATAGGTGCCGAAAACATCTATCTGACCCTCTGGAGAAACTACTACTTGTAAATTAGCATCTCCAAAGCAGGTCAGCTTGTCTCCAGAATTAGGGTCTAGAATAAATTGAAACTCTGTATTCTTGTCTAGAGTCAAATTTAACTTTAAATCAAGAGGGAGGTTGTTCTTTAATTCATAGACAATGCTTTGCAGAGAATCAGTTGCGGTATTGTTAGGTGTGAATATGATGTAATCATCTTGACTGATTACACTGGATTCTGCAAATGGACTTAAGTGGAAATTGGTTCCAGAAAGTGAATTAGCGTTAACGTTTAACTGCGGTAGTTTTAGCGGGCCGGTAACTGAAGCGGTAGCATTAAGAATCAAATCTCCATAGAATAATGGATTGTCTTCTAGTGTAGTATTAAGGATTTGGAATCCTCCCGTATTGATATCTAAATCATAATAGAAGTCTTTAAAACTACTGTGATTAATAGCGCCATTGATTACAGCTCGTCTGTCAGCGTCATCTATCAGAGTTAAATTATCAAGAGAGAATTTGGAGTCGTCAATACTTATATTTTGATTGCTAAGTTGGTATCTAGTTTTTGAAAAATTTACGATTGTAATAATTTCGTTAGTTTTAATTTTGCCATTTATTATAGGCTTTTTAGTGCTTCCTGTGATATGTACATCACCATCAAAACTGCCTTCACTATCAGATACGATTTTCTCAATGTAAGGCTCAAAAATGGAAATATCTAGATTGTTAAATGAAGATTTAAAATCTATAGCATTGGTATTTAAATCTAGCGTACCTTTCCCATCTATATGGTTGCCCTTACCAGCTAAAGACAATTCTAAATCCATGGTGCTGGAATTGGCTCTTTTAGCAGCAATAAGGTCTATATCTCCAATCGACTTACTATTGAGAATGAGCTCCTCTGCTGCTAAGTCTCCACTATAGGTAGGGTCTGTAAACAAGTCTTGTACAATCAAGTCTCCATTTGCTGTTCCATAAAGAAAATCATTATCGAAGGCCATGAGGTTTGTCAATTCATGGATGTTGAATTGGTCTACCTGTAGTCTAATAGGCGCCTTGCCGTCGAGATTACTTCCTTCACTTTCTACTACTAAGCGCTGCTCATTCTTATTTAGTTTTAAAGACTTTATGTCAAGAAAGTCTTTTTTGAATCGGATACTATTGTTATGGTCTATTTTCCATAGGGTAGAATCCAATTTTAAATCATCATCAAAATTAAAATTGTAAATACCGTCCATGTTTGTAAGATTGCCTCCAAAGCGAAGGATGTTCCCAAGGGTATCATTTAATATTTCTGTTTTAACGAGTAAGCTATCTTTTTGAAGTACGGCGTTGACTTCCGAGTTGGGCAAGACAAAGTTTGCGATACCTTTGCAATTATCGAAAATGAAATAGTTCTTGATTTTGTTTTTGCTGGTATAAGTAAGCAAGCGTACATTCTCGGCTTGAATTCCATCGTAGTTAATAGCCCTTATATTTCCATTAATGCTTATTCTGTCTTTATCACTATTTATATTTGTCTTTAGGTAAAGAGAATCTAAGTTCTCCAATTTGGGCACCCAAAGTTTTAAAAAATCTTCGTTTTCAATATTCAAGTCAACGGTAAATATTTCACTAGTATTAAGCTCTCGTTTAACTTGTTCCTCTTCGATATAGAACCAATCTATCGGTATATATTTATCAATCAGCTGTTTAGTATATACTGGTAATGCAGCAATAGTGAACTTCCCTTCAAGGGTGGCATTCATGTCATCAGCAGTTATAACTAACTTGCGATTTAAGTCTTTAGTTTTAGTAGATTCTAAATGAAGATTTTTAGTGTGGTACTCTTGACCGTTGTTGGTCATATGCAAGCTGTCAATGTTCAACACGCCCATAAAATCATCGATAGATTGACCTTCTCCACTCACTTGAACATCTCCAGAAAACGCTAAGTCTGTTTTAGTTATATGCATTGCTTGAAGAGATACAGTGTCTACATTTAAGGTGAAATTCATTTTAGCTTGATCTCCATTGAGGTCCAGTAAGCCATTAAATTGTGCAATAGCATTTGGGGTGTTGATATCAAAATCTCCGTTGATTTTCTTTTGTTCTACTGTTCCATTAAAGGCGAAGTTTTCATACAGTACATTTTTATAGGTAAGCTGCGCCACATTCATTTTCATTTTGCTGTCCATGGCATTTAGATCGAGACCAGAGCCATCTGCATCTATACTCAAGTTGACTACACCAAAGTCATCATTGTTTAGTACTGCCCCTAAGTCAAATTCTTGCAATTGAATAGCTCCAGAGTAGGTGGGACCAGTTGCACTATTGTCAAATTTTAATTCTACATCTGTCTCCGCATTTCCGATATCCGTTTTGAGCTTACCGGCTAATTCAAAATCTTTTAGAGTCCCTGTATAATCTCCAATGTAACTTATAGCCCCTGCACCTTGGATTGCTGGCGGAAGGCCTCCTTTGACAAAGCCTTGGATGTCATCTAGGTGAGTTTCTAGTTTTTCAATCTTGAGATTCATGCTCAATTGCTCAGGGTCTAAAAGATTAAGAACAGTTCCAGATAATTGTGCATTTGTGCTGGCTTCACTATCTAAGGAGAGACCTTCCACACTGAATGATTTTAGGTCTCCTAAGAAAGTACCTTCGATATCTACATTACCAAATTTATCCAAGGCAACAGGCAAAGTGATGTGAGAAATTATTTTTCCTAATTTTTTTGAACTGGTTTCAAACTGATCTACTCTCAAGTCAAAAGATAGTGTTTGTTTATTTAGAATATTTTTTAGGGTACCGTTAACATGTGAATCCAGAATTCCAGGAATGTGTACATCCAGTTGCTTCATCTGAAGAGAATGGACGCTGCCTTCTAACTCTCCATCTAGTACAATATTTTCGTTAAGTGGTATATTAGAAAATATGTTTTTTGACCTTGCGTCTGTGAAGTAGCGTACATCCTTTATACTAACCCGTGTTTTGTCTATTACAGACTTGATGTTTATATTCTTAATATTCTTTAAGTCCGAAAACTGTTGAAAGCTCAGAGTAGTGCTGGTACTTAAATTACTTTGCGGTGTTTGAAGGTTTAGCTCATTGATATCTATTCCTTTTTGTGTTATGTTTATTCCCGTTTTAAAGTCTTGCAGTTCAAAACCACTTTGCTCCTGAAATGAAAGTGTGCTAATTTGTGCAGCGATTTGAGTACTGTCGATCCTGATGTCTTGGGCGTCAAAATTGATGTCCCTAAGATTAAGATTGTCAAAAGTGACCACATCATCAACAGCAACACTATTTTTCTCCTTGTATAAAAAAATCACTTTGCTAGTGCTGATGTCATTTGCCTGAATCTGCCATGGCAAATTAGGAAATTGGATTCCTCTTCTTGTTTTATTTTTGCTAGCAAGATAAATATATTGGACATCTGCTTCTTCCAATAGAAAATCATCTACTAATACTTTTTTATTATCAAAGTCTAGATAATCAAATGAAATAGCAAGCTTCATTAGGTTTGCTTCTAACTTATCCTCTCCATTCAACAATTCGAATTGAGTATTTAGAATGTCAATATTGTCTAGATCAAATAAGAGAGTCTTGTCTTTTTCGGTATTATTCTCAGGACTGAAGGCGTCTATAAGAAATTGGTAGTTGAACTTTTCGGTCAAGTCATCTTTTTTAAGCTGTATGTTAGCTCCGTTTATTGTAGCATCCGTAATCAAGAGTTCATTTTTCACTAATCCCCATAGTGAAACGGCTACTTTCATTTGCTTAATGTATGCGAGGGTGTCTCCTTTTAAGTCTTCGAGGTATATGCCATCTAGATCAACCCGATTGAGATAATCTATGTCGACATTTTTTATAGATATTTTATTCCCCAGTTTTTTAGATAAACTAGTATTGACTTTATTGAGAATACTAGTCTGAACTGCAGGTAATTGTAATAGTAGGATAGCCACTATAGCGAATAGTAGAGTCCCAATAAGTATGTACATTATATATCGAGAGGCTTTTTTCAAAACTAGATTAAGAGGTCTCTATTTTATAGGATAATACTCAAAAGTAAGCCTTTTAATGTTAACGGCAATAACTGTATAAGATGTGTTATTAAATAGTTAATTATGCTAAGGTTTGAGATGTTTTAAGTTGATTGTTGTGTAATGTCGCGAGACAAACGGAGTGCGTGAGAAGCTAGGGGGTGAAGTGTTTCCGACTTTTCGCCGGAAGTAACGGAAGACCCGACCCCATGAGCAGCTCTGAGGTACGATGAGCGGCGAATCGGGGGAGCTCCCAAAAGAGTTTACTTAAGGGCCCCTCTATTAATCCCATTCAAGATGTAATCAAAAATTGTAAATTTTTTATTCCATTTA
>CAYWOZ010000087.1:0-13364 GCA_964458675.1 uncultured Saprospiraceae bacterium | reverse complement strand
AATAAAAAATTTATAATTTTTGATTACATCTTGAATGGGGTTTATAGAGGTGCCCACTAGTTAGTGTCTATATCTGATGCTTAGGCTACAATCAGAATACGATTCCATCTTTATAGCGTTTGTTTGATTTCCGTGTAGTACACCATTAAATCTAAACCGCACTCCACAAAAAAAGCGACATACCCGCTGTGGGCATGTCGCTGAATATCAGTTTATACGATGCTTTTGCTTAGTCTTAATATCTGCAGTAAGCTCTTCGACCAAATCTAGAGTATCCGAATCTGCTGCCGTATCCAAATCTACTACTTGCGAATCCAAATCTGCTACCATATCCTAATCTATTACCGTATCCGAAAAACCTGCTGCTTCCAAAATTGTTATATGACAAATTTTGATAGCCTCTATACTGTCGAGGACTTAACAAGCCTTTCAGTTGTTTAGATTTATCGTTTCGAAGCTGCTTACGTTGTTTTCTTCTTTCTTTTTTAGTAAGAGATTCGTCATTGTTAACGTTCGCGTATTCATTGTCGTAATCGTCATTGAGTTGTGCCCATTCGTTTACTTGATCTTCAGTTAAGTCAAGTGCTCTTGAATACTGATCTACAGAGTTGTAATTGTTGCCAGCTCTTTGTGCATTAGCTGAAAACCCTTGTGTGACGATGATCATTATGATCAAAATTTTCCCTGCTTTCATAATCTTAAAATTTAGTGCCGCAGTGAGAAGATAAATACTTAATCTTATATACCTTGGCAGTTATTAAATATTGGAATCACCCAATTATTAGAAAAACAATTATTCATTTGATTAAGTTAGTGCATTAAGAATTGATTAAGTTATATCAATCGTCAAGAGTTAAGAGTGTCTTAATAAATTAGGCCTTTTAAGATTTAATTAATATACACATGGAGAAAAATCTCATTATTTTTATCAAAAATCCAGAGCTTGGAAAAGCAAAGACCAGAATTGCTAAGACGATGGGCGATGAAAAAGCCCTAGCAATTTATAAAGAACTATTAAAGCATACCTTAGATACTACTTGTAAAGTAGACTGCAATAGACATTTGTTCTACAGCCAATATATCAATACAGAAGATCAGTGGTCCGAAAATGACTTTATCAAGCAGCTCCAAGTAGAAGGAGGGCTTGGAGATAAAATGAAAGAGGCATTTCAGACTGTACTCAAAGCACCTTCGCGTTGTCTTATCATTGGTAGTGATTGTGGTGATATCTCAAAAGATATCTTGACGCAGGCCTTTGATGCATTGCAAGACCATGACGTGGTGCTTGGGCCTACTTTTGATGGAGGGTACTATTTGTTAGGGATGAGTAAGCCTGGGCTAGACTTGTTCGATGGAGTTGCCTGGAGTACAGAGTCTGTGTATGATCAAACACTAGAGCTTATAAATAAAGCGAAGGCTACTTATTATGAATTACCTAGACTACACGATATAGATTACGAAGAGGATTATCTGAGGTGGAAAAGTTCATTGTAGGGCATATCCCTTACTTCGCCTGCTGATCAAAATAGGCACGTAAATCTTCCATCTGTTGATTCGTCATTTTCTCCTGTGTATATTGAGGCATGTATGCTTTCTTGCCCGCACGTGGCGGAGTGCCATATCGACCAACTTGATAAATTGAAGAGTGACTATAAGAGTCTACATGGTTTCTAAGATACTTGAAAGAAAATTTTGACTTATCTAAATTGAGAAAAGAGTATCGAGCATTTTCATGACAATGCAGACAGCTTAGCTCATAAATATGTTTGCCATTTTCTGGATTTCCTTGTAGGCCGTATCCTTCTGCAAAACTAGGGGGTGGCTTAGAAAAAGTAGCAGGGGAGTGGTCCATGTATTTCGACTTTATCATTCGAATGGCTTCCTGCGATTTGTTATTATCCACTAGGGCATTGTCTATCATATTGAGTTCAGATCCATCTAGTTTTAGATCTTCAATATCTAGACCCAATGTCCAAAGGTAGGAGAGGATTGCTTCTATCTCAGTGTCTTTTAACTTTCGACCCTGTGCGCATTCTATGGCGCATAATTGGATAGCTTCTCTTAAATTGTTTCGTGCAACATCTACTAGCTTTCCATATTTCTTGTAGTAATCGCCATTATAAAATGAGATTCTATTCACAGCACCATACATCGGACTCCCCTGCAAGAAAGGGATTTGGTTTTGGGCTGCGTAGTCCAAGCGAGCCTGTGCACTATTTTGACTTAGATCATTGAATTCTTTCTCGACATTATGACAAGAAGTACAAACAAAATGCTTGCTGAGCCTTCTTACTCTCTTGCCACTAGCTTTAGTAGCAAAACCTTGATGAAAAAGTTGTTTTCCAAGGTCAATACTTTTTTGACTTGGATAGCGCAAGAAGTGATTGGGTTCATCATCACCCAATTTATGTAACACCTCACTTACTTTGTCCGTGGGTTTTGTTTTCTTTTTGAAATCAATCGTTGTAAACCAACCTAGACCCAATAAAGCAAAACTAAAAAATACAGTTATGAATAACTTCACAGTAAATCTTGATTAAAGGTTAAACAATCTAGAAATGGTGAATCCGAGTCTGAATTCCCCATCTGCCCAATTAGTAGTTGTATTAGGTATATAATCTGTTGTGGCCAGCCCAGTAGCATTGGTAAAGTTCAATTGAAAAACGTGACCTCCAGTATCAAATTCAAATCCAAAACCAATAGGAAGAAAGTGCTCTCTAGGTAATTCGTCTGTTTCTCTAAAACTTAAAGTGCTATCAAATATTAAGGCAAAGCTTTTATTGAATTGCAATTTTGCTTGTAATCCTAGATTAAAGAAGGTGTTGACATCTATATTGTCGACTACATTTCTATGAATAATTCCTGGACTTAATTGTATCGTAAAGTTATTCCCTACTACAGTGGACACTAGTAGTTGTGAGGAATAGATAAAACGATGGGCGAAATTCTCAAAAAATAAAATTGAATTTGGATTGCTAGATCTAGGCAACGTACTTACACTGGTTTCTCCCACGATAGTTACACTAAATGGATTGCCGCCTTTTTTTTGTCTGGCAATACGATATTTAAGACTTGTATTTATTAGCCTAGATAATACACCTACTCCTTTTGTTCTATTTAATCCTACAGTTAAATCATCAGAGATACCATAGTCGGCCCCAATAAGCACATCTGCGGCAGATTCTAATCCATAGAAATTCGGCCATCCGCCTCTGTCTCCTGCAAAGTCGCCAAATCTATGCCCAATTCTTACGTCTAATTTACGTGCGGGTAAGGTTTCTACAGAATGTGTATTGATTACTCTAGTATCTTTAAAAGATTGCACTCTGTCTTCCTGTGCTTGGAGTATACAAAAAGAGAAACTTAGAAGTAATACGGCAATAGAGAATTTTAATTGAGTCATTTGTTCTTTTTGGTTTTTTACTTTGGATATCCGTTTTCTAACCAACACGAAATTAATTCTAATTCTGAATCAGTCAAATCTTTTGGAACTCCATTATTTGACCAATCTGGTGGCATCCCGATATTTGGATCATCTTTTTGTTCAATCGTTGTTTTTTGAAAAGAGCCGTCTTCTATATATGGAGTAATGTTGTCATAGGAAGTATAGACTCCAGGCCCATCTCCTCCATTGACGTGACATCCACCCACTGCACAGCTCTTATCAAGAATAGGTTTAATATTCAAATCATAGCTTACTTCTATATCTAAACACATATTGGCCATATCAATTTCCGGAGTTTTATCTTTTGTGCAAGACAACCAGTTAATGCTAAAACATGTTAACAATAGGTATGACAAGGTGATTTAGTTTCTTTTCATGGACTTTATATTCTTGTTATCAGCTCAATATGACGAAACTGATGGTCCGATTTTTAATTAATAAGCAAAAATCGAGTCAAAGTTACTTGTTCATTTCGTATTTTTGTACAAATTCTAAAATTTAAGATAATAATATGTATCCAGCAGAAATGGTTGCTCCATACGCAAAAGACCTTACAGATTATGGGTTTAAAGGCTTATCAAGCGCTTCAGAAGTAGAAGAGGTAATAAATACACCAGGTACAGTTCTCGTAGTAGTCAATTCAGTATGTGGCTGTGCCGCAGCGAATTGTAGACCTGCTGCAAAACTCTCTGTTCAGGGCGATAAAAAGCCAGATGTTTTAACGACTGTATTCGCAGGATTTGATGTGGAAGCAGTAAATAAGGCAAGAGAATTGATGTTGCCTTATCCTCCTTCTTCTCCTTCCATCGCTTTATTCAAAGATGGAAAGATTGTACACATGATAGAACGTCATGAGATTGAAGGTAGAACGGCTCAAATGATAGCAGAAAATTTAAGCGCAGCATATGCTACACACTGCTAGTTAAAGCTAGTCTATTACTAACAGAATAGTCAAAAGGCTTGTTGGATTAATTTCCGACAAGTCTTTTTTAATACTAATTTATACTAAGCTTACTCTCATTCCCTCTAGCTGCTCGTTTGATGTCTCTATGGCAGCTTTAATGTCACTTACGAAGTCCTCTAAATTAGGCCTTGGAGAAGATACAATATCGTTTAAAAATTCATTTTCTAAAGCGACAGCGGTACTATATAGTGGAGAATAGCCCATCGATAATAATGATACTTTCAAATTCTTAATCGTCAATCCCAATGATAAATGATCAAGGTCTTCAATACACTTTTCAATGGCTTCTAAACTGTCTGTGCAGTTTCCTATAAACAAAAGGCAATTTTCAGCTCTTTTCAACTCAGTTTCATTTTTTCCTGTGATATAGGTGTCTCTGACAATGATTTCGCTGGTGGATCTAACTTCCGGTGCTCTCATCTTAAATTTATTTTGAGTTTAAGATGAATAATAAGAGAGATTAGTGTTATTAATAATGTTCAAAATTGTGACAGGAATAATCTTTAATATTACCCGTAATTATAATGTTGAGATAAACTAAAATAGTTTTTTTTGAAGTAAAGCGATTTGTTTAAACGCAAAAAAGTATTCTTGTGCATATCGGGCGAGGCGAAAGCCGGAAGCCCTAGAATGGACGAAGGATCGCAACGGCACCGAAGGTATAGTGGAGAGCCTGGTGCCTACGGAGTTAGGCACGGCCCCCAGCCATCATTAGCATTCGACTGGCAGGCAAGCCCAGCTATCATTAACATTTAGCTGGCAGGCATCATTAGCATTCGTCTGACAGGCATAAAAATGATTTTAAACTTTTAGGATATTCTCAAGAAGAGGAAATGTCTTTTATGGAGATATGCGAACCATTTTCCACTTTTCTTCCAGACCTTTGGTATATCTAAGTCTGTCATGGAGTCTGCTTCGGCGTCCTTGCCAAAATTCAATCATTGTAGGAATCACTTTATAGCCTCCCCAATGCGGTGGTTTTGGAAGAATATCGACGTCCTTATATTGATCCTCCAATTTTTGTTTTTCTTGCTCTAGAATCGTTCTTCCAGAAATGACTTTGCTCTGCTCTGAAACCCAGGCTCCAATTTGACTAGATTTTGGCCTCGACTGAAAGTAGGTAGTCGCTCGTTCTACGCCAATTTTTTCGACACTCCCTTCCATTCTTATCTGACGTTGGAGATCGAGCCAATTGAAGTTTAAAGCAACAATAGGAGACTTACTTATTTCATTTGCTTTATCGGAATTGTAATTAGTGTAAAAAATGATACCATCAGGGTCAACCTCTTTTACCAATACAACTCGAGAACTTGGTGCTCCCTTCACATTTGTTGTGGATAAAACCATGGCGTTGGGTTCCTTTTGCTTATGTACAATGGCATCATTCAACCATTGTTTAAATTGTTCGATGGGATCAGCGTGAACGTGCTCTTCTAACAATTCTCCCAACTCATAATTTTCCCTTAAGTCCTGTAGTTTAGCCATAGTGCAAGATATCTAATAAGGTAGAATTGACCTATATTTTCTTAGTCTAATGCCTTATGTTCCAATAAAAAAAGCCCTGTCAATATTATCGACAGGGACCTAAACAAAAAACAAACACTATGAACAAACACTAATTCTTTATACAAATTGATTTTAGACAGATGGTGAAAACAAAGGGAACCTTATCAAGGAGGGAAAGGGAAATTTACCATAGGGGCAAAAAAAATCCCCCAGTAGTTCCGGGGGACAAAACAAAAAACAAAAACTATGAACAAACACTCACCCTGAGCGATTTGAGCTGTACGAGACTAGCTCAAAGGCTTCATAATTAAATTTCTTTATTGGTATATTTCGTTGTATGCATAATTAAATGCAAACGCAGTGCCAAGTTGAATCTTGACACTGCGTTTGAGCGAAATTAGTTGTATATTTTTTTAACCTATCTGTTTGATTTATTTATTTATCACTGGTTCAGGCTGAGCTTTTCTGAATTTTGAAAGAACGTATTTAGGAGCCAAAGAAAAACGATACTCCAACCAATACATTACGGGAATCACAACAAGCGTCAAAAAAGTAGCGAATACAAGCCCATAAATAACGGTCCAAGCCATAGGTCCCCACATGGCAGTGTTGTCTCCACCTACTGAGTAGTTGGGGTCGAGGTCTGTAATAATCGTAAAGAAGTTAATGTTGATACCCATCGCTAATGGTATCAAGCCTAGCACAGTAGTAATCGCAGTCAGTAAAACGGGACGCAATCTAGTAGCTCCACCTTTGATGATGGCATCTTTCACAATCTCTTTTCCTAAGTCCGACCGTTTGCTTACTCCTCCTTCTTCCATTGCCTTATTGATGAGGACATTAATATAGTCAATCAAAACGATAGCATTATTTACTACAATACCCGCCAGCGATATTATGCCTACTCCGGTAAAGACTACACTAATCGTTTTACCCGTAATGATGTATCCTAAGAACACGCCTATCGTAGATAAAATGATAGAAAGCACTATAATGACTGGCTGTGTTACGGAGTTGAATTGTGTGACTAAAATGATGAATATAACAAATACGGCTATCAGCATGGCAAACATAAGGAAAGCCAAATCTTCCGCCTGCTGCTTTTGCTCTCCAGTAAATTCATAAGTCAAACCTTGGGGCAAGGAGTAGTCTTCCATGGCTATCTGTAACTCTTCTACGATTTCATTGGCATTGTACCCATCCAAAACATTAGAATAAATAGTAACCATTCTATCCATGTTTTTTCTCTTGATACTATTATAGGTACTTGTGAATTCTGTTTTGGCAACCGCTGAAATAGGCACTTGCATTATTCGACCATTTGATTGACTTCTGAAAGTCACTGATTGATTCATCAAGTCATTCACATTATTTCTGTACTTGGGATCAAGACGAACAAATATATCATACTCATCTTCTCCTTGCTTAAACTTGGAGACCTCCTTACCATATACAGAAGTACGAATCGCGTCAGCAATGGCGAAGGTGGATACTTCATATCTTCTAGCTGCAGCTCTATCTACATTAATTATTAATTCAGGTTTACCTAAGTCAATGTCTGCTTTCAACTCTTCGATACCACCGATATTTAAATCATTGAAATAACTAATTAGGGCTTCACTTTGCATCGCCAATTCATCAATACTTTCTCCTTTTACTTCTAGATTTATAGGCTTTCCTACAGGAGGTCCATCCGCATTCTTATCTACAATTACTTGCATGCCAGAATATCCTTTAAGGGCTGTCCTTACATCATTCAAGGCTTCGTTTGAGGATAATCCATTCCGTTTTTGATACGGAACGAATGAAATAGTTACCCTTGCTTTATGCGGCGTGACACCGGGTTCTGGCAGACCATTTGGATCAGCAGTGTTTTCTCCGATTTGGACTAGCACTTCTTCGATGATTCCTTCATAAGGTTCGAGCACATTTTCTAATTCATCTTCTATTTGCATTACGGCTTTATCGGTAGCTTCAATATCTTTGCCTAATGGTAAATCCACGAAGGCATTTACATACAAAGGATCTGCAGAAGGGAAGAATTCTACTTGCGGCGGGAATACGTTCATTAAGCCAATCGAAAATGCCAACAGCATGAATGTTCCGAAGAAAACAAAAACGGGCACAATTTTATGCAGTACCCCTTTTACAAAGGCATAATATCCTCTTTCAAGCGCTGGCATCAATTTGTTCTGAAACAAGGAAGTACCTGGACTTAGTATGAAGAAATAAAGCAAAGTGAATAGAAAAACAATTCCGAAAATATTTCTATATGATTGTTTATCTAATATGTGAAATAATAATGCAAGAATAAAAAGGATAACTGCGAATATTAAACCATTGCGAAGCTTTGAAAAACGTCCTCTTGGTTCAGGATTTTTATTATCAACCTTCATGAAATAGTATGTGAAAACCGGATTGATAATCAAAGCTACCGCCAGGGAAGAAGACAGCACTATAATCAAAGTAATAGGCATGTATTTCATAAATTCTCCCATAATGCCAGGCCAAAAAGCCAATGGTATAAATGCCGCTAGGGTAGTAGCCGTCGAAGCAATAATAGGCCAAGCCACTTCTCCAGTTCCATACTTCGATGAGTTGTAGTCTGTGTACCCTTCCTGTCGATATCGATATATGTTTTCTACAACCACAATAGCGTTATCCACTAACATCCCTAGTGCTAGAATCAGCGCAAAGAGCACGACTATATTTAGCGAGACTCCAAGAATATTTAGAATCAAGATACCCATCAACATAGATAGAGGAATAGCTAATCCCACAAAGGATGCATTCCTCAGACCTAAAAAGAAAAGTAAAACCAAGACCACTAAAATGACACCAGAGATAATGCTATTTTCAAGGTTGTCCACCTGATCTTTGGTGTTCAATGACTGATCATTGAATATGCTAATCTTTAAATCTTCAGGAAAGTTGGCTCTATTTTGTGCTACTACAGATTTTACATTATCTGCTGCATCCAAAAGGTTTGTGCCTTTTCGTTTTATTACGTCTAAGGAGATAACTGGATTTCTTCCTGATCTTGCAATAGAGGTTCTATCCTTTGCGCCAAAGCTTACCTTCGCTACATCTCTTAAGTATATAGGTCTTTGATTCTCACTACTGACAATCATGTTCTCTATCTCTTTCGGAGATTCGAATTGGCCAACTACACGGATCGCTCTTCTAAAATCATTCTTTACAATTTCTCCACCAGACATATTCAAGTTCTCAGATCTAATAGCGTTCTCTATGTCTCCAAAGGATACTTTAAGTGCAGTCATTTTTAGTAGATCGATATCTACTTTGACTTCATTTTCTAAGGCTCCTTTTAGATCGATTTTGTTTATTTCATTTATCTCCTCCAGTTGATCTTCTAAATATTCTGCATATCGCTTCAATTGATCCATTGGGAAGTCTCCACTCACATTAACCGTCATGATTGGAATTTCAGAAAAGTTTACATCTACGACAAGTGGATCTGCTGGGAGATCGTTAGGAAGTTCGCTTTTAGCAACATCTACTGCGTCCTTTACTTTAGATTTTACTTCTTCAATGTCAAAACCAGTTTCGAATTCTGCTGTGATGGAAGAAAAATCCTGGAGAGAATTTGACTTGACATATTTTATACCTGAAATACCTTGAAGTTCTTTTTCTATTGGACGAGAGACTAGATTCTCAATATCTTTTGCTGAGTTACCAGGGTAGGGGGTGTTGATAAATATGGTTGGAAAAGAAGCCTCTGGATATAATTCCTTTGGCATACTCGTATACGAAACTAATCCAAAGCCCAATATCATAAGCGTAAGCAAAAAGACACTCGTTGAGTTGTCTAATGCAAAATTAGTCAATGAAAAAGATCTCTTTTTCTTGTTATATTCTTGGTCTGTATTCATTTTTATACCTTATTGAAAACCGATGAATTCAAATTATTTCTTTTTCATACTCTCAGCCTCTTTCTCATCAGGCATGCTGACTTCTAGAGGGTCTCCCGCTTTTACATTTCTAGCGCCGACTACTATGAGTTCATCTTCAGTAGTAATACCACTCAGTATTTGTACTCTACCATCATAAGATTCTCCTTGCTCTACATATTTTTTAGCAGCTACTTTTTTTCCTTCTTGCATTTCCGCTACCATAACAAACTCTTTTCCACTTATCTCTTGTAGTACAAGTTCCTGTGGGACTACAAGCGCATCTGCTATGGATAGGTCATTGATTTTTACGATCGCTAAAAGATTAGGCTTTAGCATTTGGTCTTTGTTAGATATGTCTACTTCTATTTTAAAAGTTCGATTTGCAGGGTCAATAGTCCTTCCTACGAGCGATACTTTTGCTTTCTTATCCAATTCAAGTGCTGGAAAATGTATGTCCACAAGTTGCCCTCGTTTCACCTTACCTAGGTAGTTTTCTGGAAGATTGGCCACAACTTTTACTTTATAAGTGTTTAAAATTTGAACGATGGGCATTCCTGGGCTAGACATTTCACCTTCTTTCAACATAACCTTATCGATCGCTCCTGAGATAGGGGCATACACATTAGCTTTAGTCAATTGAAAGTCTAGTGTCTTTAAACTTTGTTCTAAGCGATCTACATTATTTTTAGTTTGCAAGTATTGCATTTCGGATCCGATGTTCTGTTCCCACAAACGCTTTTGTCTATCATAGGTATCCTTTGCTAGCCCTAAGCTCGTTTGTATTTCATCTATTTGCCTATTTACAGATTCCATATCCACTCTAGCTATGAGTTGTCCACGTTTGACACTTTGCCCTTCTTTAGCTTTTATATAAGTAATGCGGCCGCCAGTTTCACTGCTGGCCATTGCGATATCATCACTTTGGATGGTTGCTTGTATTTCTGAAAATCTTTTAAAGTCTTCCTTAGCCAACTTCATGGTAGTAACCGTCTTTTTTGGCTTATCCTTAGGAGGTTCTTCTTTATAAATAGCTTCTTGCAAAGTATCTATGCTCAATTGCAGCGCACGTAGCTCTTTTTTTTGCTCTACTAAAAGCGCTTTACGCTCTTCCAAATTACTTGGAGCAGCAACTTCACTTTGGCAAGATCCTAATATAAGAATTGCTGTAAGGGTGATGAGTATATATTTCATGATGTACATTTTCATTGTTGTATATTTGATTAATATCCTAGTGCTTGATCTAAAGCAACTTTTGCTCTTAAAAGATCGAACATTGCTTGGATTCTATTTTGTTGTGTTTGATAAAGGGATTGTTCAGACTGACTTACTTCTAAGCTTGATCCTACGCCTTCCTTGTATTTAATTTGAGTTGTCTTATAGATTCTTTCTGCCAAAGCAAGATTTTTATCTTGACTAGCCAATTTATCCTTCGCTAATAAATACATCTTTCTTGCATTGGAGACTTCTAGATTGATTAGGTCCACTAGCATCATCTTGCGATTGATGTTCTGTTTTAGTTCAATGGTAGCACGATCCTTTTGAGCACGCTTTTGGAATCCATCAAAAATAGGAACATTTACTCTAGCGCCGAGAAGAAAAGTTGGGGCCCAAAATCCATCACTAAAATTATCTCCCTGATATTGATATTGATACGCACCAAATGCAGCTAGATTTGGCCAATAGCCTCTTTCATATTGTTCTATATTCAACTCACCCAATTCAAGGCCTATTTCCGCTACTTTAAACTCAGGTCTGTTTTTAAAGTTGATTTCTTCGGTCAGCTTCTTTTTATCCGATTCTACTAATAAAGATTCAATGTTGTCTTCCAATTCTAAAGGCTCATTGATTGGATAAGCCAGTACAAATTTTAGCGTGTTGATCGCTACTTCTTTTTGCTGTTCCAATGCTTCTTTTTCCGTAACTAAATTAGCAAGAGATAATTCTAAACGGTCAACATCTAGTTGCTCCGCAAAACCAGCTTTATATATTTCTCTAGTTTCAAATAATACCTTTTCTAGATTGGCTATATTTTTTGCTAAGGTTTTATCTGTTTCCACTATTAGTAAAGAAGGGAGGTAAGCATCCATAACATTGTTTTGCACCTCCTTTTCCTTTGCGTGCAACTGCATCTGAGTATAATTTTTTAAGAGTCTTGCAGCCTTCAATCCGGTCAAGTAGGTTCCGTCAAATAACAAAGAAGATGCACTTACTCCTGCAGTAAAATTGTTTTTCAGCAAGAAAGAGACTTCATTGGACTCATCAGCTGGTAGTCCAAAAGCTAATGCAAATGCCTCCGGTAAAGCTTGTTTAGGAACCTGAGGGTAATGATTAAATTCAAGCGTACCATTTACCTTAGGAAGTCCTATAGATTTACGTTCTTCAATCTGAGCATCTGCATCATTTAATGCCAATTTTGCATTGACAATCTCAGGATTGTTCAGCATGGCATAGTCAATTGCTTGATCCAAACTCATCTTAGATTGAGCAAATCCAAGTTCTATAAAGACCAAACTGACAAATATTATGATTGTTATATTTTTCATTGATTTGTAGAATTTAGTTTTTGAAACAACTTTTCTCCTTTTGCAGAAAGTATTCCATTGATATGATAATTAAAGGCCTGTTTATATAATTCTTGTTGTTCAAATTCTTGCATAGGGAAAATGTCATCATCTACGATACTGTAAGACATTTCAACATAGAGTCGAGCTATAATATCTTCATTGACCACCGCTTTATAGATGCCCTCTTCTTTTCCCCTTATTATATTTTGTTTGATGATTTCAAAAATAAATTTCTTGTGGAGATCAGTAATCTTATTCCATTGACTACGATAGTATTTTTGGAGATCAAACATCGTTCCGCTGGATACTTCCCCTAAAGTTCGCAGAACCATTTTGGCTATTTGGTACATTTGATCAATCGCATCTTTTGACGAAGTAAGGATGTTAGCAATCTCATTCTTTTCTTTCTCTACATGCAGGTTTACTATATCTATTACGAGAGCCTCCTTATTTTCATAATATTGATAAATGGTTTTTTTAGAGATGCCAATTTGTCGCGCTAGGTCATCCATGCTCACACTGCGGATTCCATGCTTCATAAAAAGCTTGTTTGAGACCTCTAAAATTTCCTGTTTTTGATTTGTTTGTGCCTCTGTCATGGCTGTGTTTTAGTATACTTTATACACAGGAAACTATAAATGGTTTAAAAGTTTCCGTAGTTTTTTTCAAATGTATGACTTTTTTAAGGAACGTGCACATATAGCTAAGTACATAGTTCAGTTTTTCAACTTTTTAGCAAAAATGAGTTAGTTAACCACTTTTTGAAAGCTTATTCAGGTCAATTGTTATTTTTTAGCTTGAACTGTATCGATATCATGAAGTTTTTGTTTTGGGCCTGCTCCTCGCAAAAACTAGTTCAAACTCGGAATGAAAAATATTTGCCTTTGGTTAATTTTACCGACTTGGGGTACATGGTCCAGTGAATTCAGGGCCGAATAAGAAACACTTATTCGGTTTTAACATTGTATATA
>CAYWOZ010000086.1:9806-13371 GCA_964458675.1 uncultured Saprospiraceae bacterium | reverse complement strand
GCTATAGCGATGTGTGTAATGTTGTTAGTTCAGGTACTGTTAGGAATTCTGACTATTGTTAATAGTATAGGTAAGATTCCACTAATTCTTGGGGTTTTACACCAGGCGGGAGCCTTATTACTATTGGCTTTTGTACTGTTTTCCACGTTCCATATCAACAGAATTAAGACTTCTTGACTTATCCACAATATTGTGAATAACCTGTTAGTAAGAGTGTGGGAACTGTGGTTGAATGTGGAAATGGCAAAATTTATAAGTACTTTGTGTTCTCATAAAATACACTAAACTAACATGTCTTCAACAAAGGTAAACGAGGAGGAAGGATTCAAATTTTTAGAAGAGGGAGAAGGTCCAGTATTATTATTACTCCACGGCCTCTTTGGAACCTTGAGCAACTTTGAAGGAATCATAAATTACTTTTCTGGAAAGTATAAAGTAGTCGTTCCGATACTACCTATTTTCGAAATGCCAATCGGCGATGTTTCCTTAGAAGGCTTACTCAAGTATGTAGAAGATTTTATCGCTTATAAGGGATTTGCAGAAGGACACGTTCTGGGCAATTCTCTTGGAGGCCATATAGCGCTCCTATTTGGATTGGCGAATTCTGATTTTACGAAGACAATTACCTTGACAGGTAGTTCTGGTCTTTTCGAGAATCCGATGGGCTCTACTTTTCCAAGACGAGGCGACTACGAATTCATTAAGAAGAAAGCCGGCGAGACTTTTTTCAATCCCGAAGTAGCAACGAAAGAATTAGTAGATGAGATTTTTGATATCGTCAATGATCGCAACAAAGCGATTAGAGTTGTCTACACGGCCAAGTCTGCCATTCGCCACAACCTTTCTGATAAACTACACCAACTCAAAGCACCTACCCTCTTGATTTGGGGGCAGCAAGATACCATCACCCCACCTTTCGTCGGTGAAAAGTTTGATGAACTCATTCCTAATTCTGAATTGCACTTTCTCAACGAATGTGGTCATGCTCCAATGATGGAGTTACCTGAGGAATTCAATAATATCTTAGAGGGCTTCTTGGCTAAGAATTAGTATTTTGAGATTTTGGCAGTTATGTTTTAGTATTTCCAACTAGAACTTTTATCAGCGTCATTTTAATAGGTACCTATCTGTTGATTCGTTTATCTGATTTTATAAAGGAATCAACGCATAAACAAAATAACAAATTTGGTTTCCCATTATTGGAAGAGATATTATTTTCTACTTATGTGTATTCAATTATAATTTTCAAAAGTTTTGGGTGTATCCCTGCGCGATGGCTGAAAAAGCCATCACTTGGGTCGGGTCGTCCAGGACTACGCATGCGCTTCGGTCCTGCGGACATACCGATGAAGGTATCGGTATTCCTTACCACCCCTTACACGGGGGGATTGGTTTGATTAACATACTTTTATTGAGATAAGTGAAATGTTAATAACTTAGGTGTTGGGATAACTTCATTAGCGAGAATTTAAAAAATGTTAAAACAAAATAAATAATATTACTTCAAGTCGAACCGAAGCTATCGACTATGACTTCTGGCAACTTGTTGTTCGTATTGTTCAAGCAGTGTTTAAAAATTTCTCTTGCCAATAATGACAAATTGTTAATAGTGGATATTACTAAGCAAAAACGACAAGGTTGGTTGCCCAAAAAAGCTTGGGATTGGATACGAGAAAATGAATAACTCAGACAACACAGGAAAAAGATTGACATACACTTCAGGTTACGTTACGTACCCTTATGCCATTAGCTACAAATAGTAAAAGGCAATAAAAGTAAATGATTATCTTTGAAAGGTAAGGTGTAAAAAAAACGAAACCCAATAGCTTGGAAACCAGAGGCTATCGGGAATAAGATGTAACAAAGATAGCTAAAATCATATAAAATGTCAAATATTAATGAATTACTCTGATTTTGAAGGAGTTATATCCTCTCCAAGGATGAGTAGATATAGACATTCTTGTGGTGGAGATACAAGAAAAGCAATGACCTTGTATAGATACAATCTTAGATTATCACAAGAGTTATTTACAATTGTAAGTTGTTTTGAAGTCGCATTAAGAAATAAAATCAATAATCATTTCACAAATTCTATAGGCCTTCATTGGCTTCGAACTGGAGCTTCAGTGGGTGGATTCTTTGATAATCGACATTGTCATCTAACTGCAACCAATATAAACAATGCTATAAGAAATCTAGGAATAGGCTATTCTGTACATAAGATAGTTGCAGAATTAGGCTTTGGATTTTGGAGGTATATGTTTGCAGCTAATCAGTTTAGAGCAACTGGTAGAACACTTCTTCAAGTCTTACCTAATAAACCGAGGAGTACAAGACATACTCAATATAATAACATTTTTGTATTTAATGAACTGGCATCAATAAATACAATTAGGAATAGAATTGCACATCACGAACCTATTTGCTTCAAATTAGGAACTTCAATTATAGACACTTCCTATGCCTTGGATAGATATAGAAGAACGTTAAATATATTCAAATGGATGAATATAAATAGTACGGATCTCTTGTATGGATTAGATCATGTAAATCATATATGTAATAAAATTAACGCTATATAGGAAACGCCAACATACACATACAAGTGAACATAACATTCATGCTTCCTACTTCAGGACATCGCATGTCACCCATCTGTTAAGTAAGTAAAAAAGAAATCAAATGCTAGTCTCTGAAGCACTAAAGAACCACATCCACGATCTTGATAAAGAAAGATTAGAATTACTGAAAAAACAAAAAAGAACCATTGGGTGGTATATAACCATTCCAATAGTAGTTGCTTTTATATCAGGTTTAATATTTAAAATTCTACCTGCCTTTTTGATGCCTGCTGCCATAGGAGCAATAATTTCTTCGCTAGCCTATTATGCTAATATAGCCTCTCCTTTTCATAAGATTAAAGACCAATTAAAGACAACTGTATTACAGGATTTAATGGAAACATTTCATCCAGATATTGACTACACCTATTCTCATTCAAAGCAAGATATAAGAGAAATTACTAAAGCTACTGGATTTTTCCGAGCGAATAGATATCGTGAAGAAGATGTCATTCAAGGAAAGTATAATAATGTAGATTTTTATATGTCTGAAATTCACTTATCACGAAAGAAAAAGAAATCTAGGGTAACACTTTTTGATGGTTTGCTTTTCAAGATTCGTATACCAGACAAACATTTTCCAAGCGCAAGAATACAAAGCGAACCAGGATTGCTAAGTAAATTGTTTAACGAATATGAATTAAATAATGAATTCGGCTTTCACTATGATACAAATAATCCAATATTACTAAAGGAAACTTTAGGTGATTTGTTTCCTTTCTTCAGACATTTAATACAATCCAGTAAAGACTTAAGAATAAGCATTCAAGGAAATGAAATAGTAATGTTTCTTAGTTCAGATATGAAGTTTCTAGATGACCCAGAACCAAGACTAAAAAGATCTATGCTCGACAATAGGTATGTTGAAAATTTTGCGAAGCAGTTAAATTCATTATTATTTATTGTAGAAACTTTAGCCAATGACTTAGATAGTCAAGATATAG
>CAYWOZ010000086.1:0-9706 GCA_964458675.1 uncultured Saprospiraceae bacterium | reverse complement strand
GGTTTAAGCATAAAGCAAAGAGAGTTGGAAGACATGACCCATTTCAAATTCGTAGCTACATCATTTCCTTCCGGGCAAAAGATGAATTTGTACTGCAATTGCTCTTTTATACTCAAAAACGGTTTTTGCCAAGGAACATGCTCTTTTGGCTTATTTGTCTGGCCAATATTGCACGAGGGGTGGTCCCAAAATTTTTCAACAAAATCACGACGTAATTTTTTATAAGCTCCTCCACGCCAGACGCTTATGTCCTTTTTTTCAGCGAAATTAAGGATGTCATCTACCCATTTAAAGTGCCTATTCTTGTTTAATTTGAATAAAATAGAATTTGAATTGCTCTGGGCTATAGGACGGGCCTTTATAAGGGTAGGATATGGCTTAATATCGGTGTCATCTCCGAATTGATAGGTAAAAGAAAAAGAGTTTTTAAAGTAGACTAGAAACTGAGACAAATCTAAAAAGTACTCTGTCCTGCCTTTGCGCACAAATTTTTCTTTAGTGATCGCTTGAGACGGAAGAGAAAAGGGCTGATCGGACTTGAAATAGTATTGAAGTCTTCTATCTAGTTCTTCGGCATCACAGACTTTCTCGTAAGCTCGCAGCTCTTTATAATATTTACTATGATAAAAACTAGGCATCGCATTGTGCCCAAACCTTTTTACATAGTAAAACAATTTCATAAGCTTATGACTTTCTAAAGAAGAGCTGTTGTCAAACAAAAAAGCACATGATACAAATTTTCATTTACACCATGTGCTTTGAAGTACATCTTCAAAATTATCTCTGCATTCGTCATGTTGTTATTTAAACAAATACGCGAATAAACAAATCAACAATTTAAATTACTTAGTTCCTCCAGAAGCTTTTTCTTTTGCTCTTCTATCTTTCTGCATTGGGTTCTCTCCCCCACGCCTTCTTTGTTGGAACAATTCAAATCTATTGATTTCTTGCTTTGGCGGATAGTAATTATTTGAGCGATCTGTATCTGCTGTTTCCAAAAATGGATCAAGTACGATTTCGCTTAACTCTTTATCCGTTACAAAAACTTTAGACACCTTATCATTCGTAATCTTCCATATCTCAGCTGGAATCCTCATGATTTCATTAGACCCATCTTTGTACTTCATATCTAAGATGATAGGCATTACTAAACCACCCTTATTTTCAAAAGTAATTTCATAGTAGTTTTTACCAGAGTTCAATACAGCCTTTTCTTCATCACTCAAACCGTTGTAATACTTCTGATATTTTTCCTTATCCAAAATATTAAAATCAAGTGGATCATAGTTTGTATAAAAATCTTTGATATCAGGATCTCTCTCATCACGTGTCTGCTTGATCTGTTCTTTGTTTCTAATCGTAGAAATATTAACGGGGCCATTGTCTCTCTTCTCCTTCATGGCCATGTTTTCTATTTCTGGATTTTGAGTATCTAGCTTTACCCACTTTACATCACTCATAGAAATATCTACATGATCATTGGTATAGAACCAGCCTCTCCAAAACCAATCTAAATCTACAGCTGACGCATCTTCCATAGAACGGAAGAAATCAGCAGGCTCTGGCGATTTGAATTTCCATCTATTAGAATACGTCTTAAAAGAGTAGTCAAATAATTCACGACCCATTACCGTCTCCCTTAATATATTCAAAGCAGTCGCTGGCTTGCCATATGCGTTATTACCAAATTGCCAGATAGATTCTGAGTTCGTCATGATAGGAGAGATTTTGCTTTTGTCTCCACCCATATAACCAACTATCTTATGTGCTTCTCCACGTCTTGAAGGATAGTCTCTTTCCCATTGTTGCTCTGTAAGGTATTGTAGAAAAGTGTTCAAACCTTCATCCATCCAAGTCCATTGTCTTTCATCACTATTCACAATCATTGGGAAATAGTTGTGTCCCACTTCGTGAATAATAACACCTATCATTCCGTACTTTGTTCTTTGCGTATACGTACCATCTTTTTCTGGACGACCAAAATTAAAGCAAATCATAGGGTACTCCATTCCGATACTCGCAGCGTGAATGGACCAAGCTACGGGATATGGATAAGGGAAGGTATAATGTGAATACCATTTTAATGTATGCGCTACAGCTTTTGTAGAAAACTTCTCCCAGATTGGATTCCCTTCCTTAGGATACATAGACATCGCCATTACTGTGGTTCCGTCAGATTGTTTTACATTCATTGCATCCCACATAAACTTACGAGAAGACGCAAATGCAAAATCTCTTACGTTGTCCGCTTTGAACTTCCAAGTTGATTTACCTTTAGCTTTACTCCCTTCTGCCTTTTCCGCCTCATCTTGAGTAACGATTAAGACTGGCTTATCAAATTCGTTTCTCGCTTTGTCCATTCTCTCTTGCTGTTTCTTTGACAAAACATCACCTTCGTTTTGTAGTGTACCCGTCGCAGCAACCAAGTGATCAGAAGGAACAGTAATGTCTACTTCATAATCACCGAAGGTGAGTGTAAACTCCCCTCTTCCTAAGAATTGCTTATTCTGCCATCCGTTGTCATCATTGTAAGAAACCATACGCGGAAAAAACTGTGCTATAGTATATAGGTAGTTATCGTCTTCTTCGAAATATTCATATCCAGAACGGCCACCGATTTTCATTCTGTTGTTGATATTATACCACCACTTGATGCTGAATGTAAAACTCTCTCCAGACTTAAGCGGTTGGTCTAGATTGATTCTCATCATCGTCTTATTGATTGTATGACTCAAAGAAGAACCATCTGCGTTTTTAACATAGTCTATTTTGAAACCACCATCGAAGCTTGGCTCCAATCTATTCAATCCCCTAAGTGACATTCTCTCGCCAATACTATTCGTTGATATCTTGTGTGTATCAGAATCTTTTGCTCTCATATTCTGATCAAGCTGTAACCAGAGATATTCTAAATTATCAGGAGAGTTGTTTTGATAGGTAATCGTTTCCTCGCCAAATATTTTCTGATTCTTATCGTCTAGTTCCAGTTTAATATTGTAATCTGCTTTTTGTTGCCAGTATTGATGACCAGGAGCACCTGCTGCATTTCGATAAACATTAGGAGTAGGCAATTCCGTATCAAGTTGCTTAAACTTGTTGACATTTGTGTTCTGTGCAAAAACTGCAGAACAAAGAAAAGAAGCCATAATAAGTACGGCGAGTATTTTTTTCATATTAAAAGTATTGTAATAGGGTTTTAATAACCCGCTAAAGATAAGGCATAGCCTTATAATACAGGTTAATCAAAGACAAAAAAACCAAGTATTAGTCTGCCAGCACATATTGTGTTTTATTATATGTGTTTTTGCGCCCCTGCAGTAACGGTATGGCATGTATGGGCGCAATGCTTTCGCCCCAAACCATGTAAACGCCAAATTCCCAAAATATGAGAAAAGCATTACAGAGATTCTCAATATGAGTCTTGAGTATTCTTGTAAAAAGAGACTGGTGGCTTTATCATTGCTTTATGTTTATTACACCATACAAACAAAAAGTCATGAGGTATTTAAGTTTAAAGTTAAGCATAACCCTATTTGTTTTCATCACGCTTGGCGCTCAATTGAGTATCGCTCAAAACTATATTGATTTATTTAAAATTAACTATACGGTTATTCCTTCTTCTAGCTATGAAGAAGTAGATGGGGAAAACGATATTAGTATTTTTGATGTAAGTGCTACCTATCCTATAAAGATAAACGATAGACTTGCTATCATTACGGGCCTGGACTATATCCAGCAGAGAGTTGCGCTGTTCCCCAACGCAAGCAGAATTACTTTAAACAACCTCAACCTCAAAGTCGGATTAAATATAAAATACACTGATAAGTTTTCTGGAACCTATGTTTTCATTCCTCGGATTTCAAGCCAAGGGCTTCACACAGAAGGTAATTACCTACGCTTCGGTGGAGCAGCTATTTTTAAATACCAAGTAAGCGAGCGCTTTCAATGGAGATTTGGTGCTTACGCCAGCACGGAAGGCTTTGGGTTTTTAGCGACACCTGTATTGGGCTTTTATTATAAGAGCAAAGATGATAAGCTGGAGGTAACAGCTAATTTACCCGTTAGTGCCGATGTCAACTATTCTCTAGGATCAAAGACTTCTGCAGGTTTTGCATTCTCAAGTCCAGTAAAGACATACAGTAATAAGCCCCAAACTAACATTGCTAACACATATACAGAGATTGGAAACATAGAGCTTGGCCCCTACTTCGAATATGGCCTTAAAAATAACAGCCTATTATTACGTGCCCAAGCTGGATATGAAGCCTTGTCCTATGAAGTATATAATGAGGGAGATGAATTACCTTTTAGATTAGTAGCTTTTAAATTCGGAGATGAAAGAAAGCTATTAAACCCAGATTTTAACGCCGGTTTGTTTTTTAAGGTAGGATTAACCTATCGATTTCATTTGGACAAATAATATTGATATGGAATCATGTTCCACGTGGAACCATTCTGTAGGAGCGCACTGCATGCGCCCTTCTATTAATTGGATAATATGTTCCACGTGGAACACCTATTAATCATTGTACGGGCGCATGTACGGGCGCAACGCTTTGCGCCCCTTGCGCCCCCTTGCACCCACCCCATCAAATCACCCACTCCTTAAAAGCCCCATAATCCACCCCCATCTTCACAGCCACCTTTTTTTTATCTAAAAGAGCAGCCAAACGCTCTGGCGTTTCTGTCTCAAAACCCAGAGACTCATCCATAGTGTCTTTAAACTTTGCGTAGTGCGCAGTCTCAAGGATTACCCCATTGACCTCATTTTCATCAGCGTATTCCCGTAAGGCTAGGTATCCAATAGCCCCATGCGGATCAATAGTATACCCAAAGCGCTCATATATATCTTTTACCGCCGCCGTAGTCTGCGCATCAGAATATGAATACCCCTGAAGCATTTCTTTCATATTGTTCCACGTGGAACCTTGCTGCCCAAAGATATCCGCAAGCCTTTTATAATTAGAAGGATCGCCCACATCCATAGCATTGGATACAGTAGCTTGAGAAGGCCTAGGCTTATATTCCCCCGTTTGTAGAAAGGCAGGGATAATATCGTTGATATTAGTAGCCGCTAGAAACTTATGTACAGGTAAGCCCATCTTCTGAGCAAAGACCCCCGCAGTTAGATTTCCAAAATTTCCACTAGGTATAGAGAATACCGTATCTAAAGAATGGTTTCCCAACTGCTTGTAGGCCTCGAAATAATAAAAAGACTGTGGGATAAGCCTAGCTATGTTTATAGAGTTAGCAGAAGCCAATCTCTTTTTACTAGTGAGTTCTTTATCCAAGAAGCTTTGTTTTACCAGCGCTTGGCAATCATCAAAAGTACCGTCAATTTCTAGCGCTTTGATATTACCACCAAGTGTAGTAAGCTGCATCTCCTGGATATCACTTACTTTTCCACTAGGATATAAGATTACGACTTCTATACCAGGCGTATTTAAAAAACCAGCCGCCACAGCTCCTCCTGTATCTCCAGAAGTAGCTACTAGAATAGTTAGCTTCTTGTCTTCGTCCTTATTAAAGTAGCCCATCAATTGAGCCATGAAGCGCGCACCAAAATCTTTAAAGGCCATACTTGGGCCATGGAACAATTCCAATACAGAAGTATGCTTATCTAATTGAACCAATGGCGCTGGAAAAGTGATAGAACGCTGGATAATACCCAGCAAATCCTGCTCGACGATATATCCGTCAAACAAAGTTTTACAAACCTCATAGCCGATTTCAGCCAGGGTATAGTTCTTTATATTGGAAATGAAATCTGGTGATAAACTAGGGATAAGGCTAGGCATATAAAGCCCGTTATCATCAGGAAGCCCCTTGAGCACAGCCGTCTTTAAATCTACGATGTGTGTAAGGTCATTGGTACTATATAATTTCATGCTAATAGAGGATTGCGCCTTCGGAATTTATCTTACTTATGTATACTGTGGATTCAATCTTATGTTTTGCAAAAGCGCGTTGCATTGCATTGCCTGCATTTTCTGCATTGAGATTATTATTAGACAGCGCAAAAACAGAAGGACCAGCACCAGAAATACTACAACCCAAAACATTTTCTTGCAAGGCAGCATCCTTTACATCATAAAATCCAGGTATCAATTGAGCTCGCTGTGGCTCAATAATTACATCTTGTAAGGAACGCTTTATCAAATCGAAATCTCCCCTATACAAACCAATAATTAAACCACCTAAATTGCCATTCTGTTTGATGGATTGCTCCAGTGTAACGGTATCAGAAAGTATACTCCTCGAATCTTTAGTAAGAACTTTTATATGAGGATGGACGACGGTCGCATACAAACCAGGAGGGGCTGTGACTCGATGAAAATCTAAGCTTGCATTATCTCTTATAAAAACTATTCCCCCTAATAAAGATGGCGCTACATTATCTGCATGATACGCCCCATCTGCGACCTGCTCTCCAGCCACAGCGAAGGGCATCAATTCTTGTTTTCTTAATGGACGCTTGAGCAACTCATTCGCAAGCATCACTCCTGCAGCCGCGCTCGCCGCGCTAGAACCCATGCCACTACCAAAGGGCATCTTTTTGTAAATGTCCATTTCTATTCCGATAGTAGGATCACCGATATGGTCAAGAAATTTTTGAGCAGCGACACCCGCTGTATTTTGCATTGTCTCTTTAGAAAGCTTACCCTTATCCCCATAGATATTGTTTATATGCACACCAGGCCTATCAGACAGATATCCAATGATTTCATCTCCAGGTTGCTCTAGTGCGAAGCCCATCAAATCATACCCACAAGCCATATTGGCCACCGTCGCCGGAGCAAACACCTTAACACCTGTTTTCTTCATAATTAATTGATATTCAATTATTTAGATATAAAGTTACCAATCGTAAGCACCTCTGCAAACACACCCGCTGCAGTCACCTCTGCTCCAGCTCCAGGACCTCTTATGACCAATGGTCTTTCATTATATCTCTTGGTGGTCAATACGACCATATTATCAGATCCATTCAATGAATAAAAAGCATGCGTGCTATCTACTTTCTCTAAAGCAATTTTTGCTTTTCCATTTTCTAAAGAAGCCACCATACGCAAAGCTTTGTTTTCTGCTTCCGCATCTTGCTTCAACTTTTCAAAGTAAGCATCTTCCGATTTCAACACTTCAAAAAGTTCGTCCACCGTTTCCACTTCCTGACACTTTTGCGGAAGAACATTTTCAATTTCTACGTCTCCTTCTTCTATAGGTAATCCGATTTCACGCGCCAAGATAATTATCTTTCTTCGAACATCAATACCATTCAAATCTACCCTCGGATCAGGCTCTGTATATCCGAGTGCTTTGGCTTCCTGCACGATTGTATGAAAAGAATTATCCTCTTTAAAATTATTAAAAATGTAAGACAGCGAACCAGACAAGACCGCTTCCAATTTCAGTATCTGATCACCACTATTTATCAAATCTGATAAAGTAGAAATCAATGGAAGACCCGCTCCTACATTTGTTTCATACATAAAATAAACGCCTCGTTTCTGCGCCAATTTTTTGAGACGCATATACTGCAGATAAGAACCCGACGTAGCAATCTTATTTGGCGTAGAAATAGAAATACTCGCATCCAAAATTTGCTCGTAGCTTTCTGCTATTTTAGGCTCCGCAGTATTGTCTATAAAAATCGCATTACTCACATTCATAGCTTTCATCTTCGCTACAAATTCAGGCATCGTCATTTGTGTTTCTCCAGCGGCGAGTTGCTCGACCCAGCTATCCATATCGAGACCATCCTCATCAAAGATCATCCGTTTACTATTCGCCAAGCCTACGATTTTGACCTCTACAGCATTTTGTGTTTTGTGATAGTTCGCCTGATCTTGTATCTGCTTAATGAGCGTTTTGCCTATCAGACCCACACCGACCATGAATAAGTTTAGCGTTCGGGTATCCGACAAGAAAAAAGACTGATGCAGCACATTCAAAGCTTTCGTCTCGTCATATTTATTAATCACGACCGACACATTCAGCTCCGAAGAACCTTGTGCAATCGCTATTGCATTAATACCGTTTTTACCCAACGCCTTAAACAAACGCCCTGCTATACCAGGCTGATAGCGCATGTTCTCCCCAATGATAGCGATTACGGACAGCTCATTTTCTACTTTAACGGGATTGATATTATTCTTACTGATTTCGTATTCAAAAGTCTCATCTACTACAGACTTCGCTGCTTCCGCATCTGCAGGAGCAACGGCAAAACTGATAGAAGACTCCGAAGAACCCTGTGTGATAAGTATGATGTTGATTCCAGCTTGAGCCAAAGATTGAAACAAGCGCGCTGCGATACCAGGCACTCCAAACAATCCAGAACCCGCCAGTGTCAATAGAGATACATTGCTGATAGACGAAATCCCTTTTACCGCTTTTCCATTACTAGACTTTTCAGAAATATGGGTTCCCTCAAATTCAGGTTCGAAAGTATTTTTGATATAAATAGGAATTCCCTTTTCCATAGCGGGAACCAGTGTAGGAGGATAGATAACCTTTGCACCGAAATGCGACATTTCCATAGCCTCCGCATAGGACAAATTAGGAATCGTAAATGCTTTTTTCACCTTACGCGGATCACTAGTCAAGACCCCACTCACATCCGTCCAAATCTCAATACTTTTTGCATCTAAACCACTACCCAATATCGAAGCGGTATAGTCCGAACCACCTCGACCTAATGTAGTCGTTATTCCACCTGTACCAGATGCAACAAACCCAGTTACGATTTTGATACCAGGATTATTCGCGTAGTAAGCCTTTATATTTTCATGGGTCTTAACCATGTTGACCTTGGCAGCACCAAAATTTTTATCTGTCTTGATTACTTTTCGTGCATCTAGATAATGCGCACTAATTCCTTTTTGTAGCAGAGTCTTGCTGATAAGATAGGCAGAGTTGCGCTCCCCAAAACTAAGCACATAGTCCATCGTTCGCTTAGTAGCTTCTCGCACAAGGAAAATACCTTGTAGCAAATTCTTCAAATAACCATGGTTTTCCTCCTGATCTTTTATTGCTTCACTAAGGATTGTATCAGATAACAAGGCATTTGCGGCTTCTCTGTGCCGAGTGCAAAAGGCCTTATAAGCCTCCAAGTACTTCTCATCACCTGCCTCCGCCAGTTTACTCATTTCTATCAATGAATCGGTCACCCCCCCAAAGGCTGAAAACACAACCGTAAACTGCTTTCCCTCTTCATAATACTTAACCAAAATATCACTAAGCTGTAATATCCTTTCAGGAGTAGCTACCGAAGAGCCACCAAATTTTAAAACTATCATCTCAAATCGACTATGGAATGAACAAACACCTAAAAATTCGTGGGAAAACCCCACAAAAAAACCTATAGGAATTAAAGCTTATACATGCAATAAGTACACCAAGAAGCGTAAGCATTAAATGCAAAATGCACGTCACACGAAGGTGTTGTTAGGAAGTAACCATTCTCGTCTTCTGCGTCTAATACCATGTCTACAGAAGACAAAACCAAATATTTACTAATTTACGAACAAAACTAAATTTGTTTAGCCAAAAACATTAAAGACAAACGAAAAGATGATATTTCCAATAGGTGACGAACAAGTACAGGGTGGCTACAAACCGATATTCAGTTATAGTTTCATAGCGATTAATATTGAGTCCACTCCGAAAATACAGTCAATAGATTATAGAGATAAGAAAGAGTAAA
>CAYWOZ010000085.1:0-13486 GCA_964458675.1 uncultured Saprospiraceae bacterium | reverse complement strand
TTTAAGTTTACCAAAGGAGAGACGGAATACGGTATCGGCTGGCTACCATTGGGGGGCTATGTCAAGATTGCGGGGATGGTGGATGAAAGTATGGATATGGAACAGATGCAACAACCAGAGCAGCCATGGGAATTTAGGTCAAAGCCGACTTGGCAAAGGCTTATCATTATGTTGGGTGGCGTGATAGTGAACTTTGTGTTAGGATTTTTGATTTGGGGACTCTTGTTGTTTGCATATGGTAGCGAATATATTCCGACTGAAAATGTAACTACGGGTATCTATGCTGATTCGCTAGGATTGGAATTGGGCTTGATGCATGGGGACCATATTTTGAAGGTAGGAGATCGTGTATTTGATAAGTTTAATGAAGGGGTCCTTAGACAGGAGATCTCTATTAATAATGCGAAGACGGTATTAGTAAGAAGAAATGGACAAGAGGTGACTTTGCCAGTTGATAAAAAGTTTGTCAATATACTTGCTGGGAATACCTATAAAAATTACAACGTATTTCATGCAGACTATCTTTGGAAAATAGCTGGGGTGAAAAAAGATTCTCCGGCAGAAATAGCAGACTTGAAAAAGAACGATTTGATAATTGGTATCAATGGTTCTACGCTACGACACTGGACAGATGTACCTAAGATAGTGGGTGAAAATAAAGGTGGGGTATTGAATTTGCAAGTGGAAAGAAAAAAGCAAGCCATCGAAATACCTGTTGATTTGGCTGGCAAGGAAATGATGGGCATAGAGCGATTCGGAGCTACCGAATTTTTTGAATCCAAAACAGAGACTTACTCTTTTGGGCAAGCACTAGCCTTGGGTGTAAGTAAGGGGCTTGACTTCCTAGGTACACAGATTAAAGCATTTGGTCAGATGGGGAAAGGAAATCTGAATCCGAATGAAACGATGGGTGGTTTTGCTTCTTTTGCAAAGTTATTTCCACCGACTTGGGACTGGTATATCTTCTGGAGAAATACAGCCTTGATTTCATTGATATTGGCATTTATGAATATACTTCCTATCCCTGCATTAGATGGAGGCCACGTGATGTTTTTGTTGTACGAGATGGTAACAGGTCGTAAGCCGAGTGATCAATTTTTGCAATACGCCACCTTAGCTGGATTTGTATTGGTCTTATGTCTTTTATTCTACGCCAATGGCTTAGATGTACTCAGATGGTGGAGAGGGCAGTAATGGAGTATTTTGAATTATTTGACATACCAGTAGCCTTCATCTTAGACGAAGCAGCACTAAACGCCTCTTTTATACAACTTAGTAGAGAATGCCATCCTGACCTTTATACTCTAGCCCCTGAAGAGAAGCAGGATGAAATGCTAGAACGCAGTACCGAGATTAATAAGGCTTATAAGGTGCTCAAAGATTTCGACCTACGCTTAAAATATATTCTCACTCAAAAAGGAGCCATGGGAGGAGAGGGGCAAGATAAACTTCCTCAAGCTTTCTTGATGGAAATGATGGATATCAATGAGACCATCATGGAGTTGCAGTTTGATCCGGACCCTGCTATGACTAAAAAAGCTAAAGAGCAAATCTCTGCTTTTGATGTAGAGCTGCAAGCTAGCATAGCTGGGATTTTGCAAGCTCCGAATGCTGTCCAAAATGAATCTACTTTGGCCGCAGCAAAAGATTACTACCTTAAGAAGAAGTATCTGAAACGCATCTATGAAAACCTGGATAAGGTGGGGAGGATGTAGTCATTTGTTTTGCTTCTGACATTCTTTTTATTTTTTCTGTTAAAGAGGATTTTACTAAAAACTTGGTTCTATTTCAAAGTGTTATTGTGTGCATTAAAATCAATTGAAGAACGATTGATTGAAAAAAACGAATACTATTTCTGATATATAATTTCACTAATTTTTTTGATGTAATTTCCCAATGTCTTCGTTAAAAATACTCATGATAGCTAAAGCTATCATTCCGTTTTTTGCCTTGACCTTGAAAAATTTCACTCAAAAACTTATGTAAAATATAAAACCAGAATTAGTATAAAACAAAAAATAATGCACAAATTTTTATTTCTGGGCGCTCTTTTGCCCTTCTTTTTTATGCTTGGATCTTGTAGCGATGATGATGCAGATGACGTTGAAGTTGTATTACCAGCCAACCTTACTTTCGAAAGTTTGTCTCTATACCCTGAGGATTTTGCCTATGACGAGGCCAATGCTCGTTTCTTTACCGGTTCTGCGTTTACAGGAGATATCATTTCTGTCGATTGGCTAGGAAACGTTACTACACTTGTGGACAGTGATGATTTAGTAGCTACACTAGGTATCCTGTATGATGATGCCAATAATGAAGTAGTAATATTGAATGGTGATCCTGGGTTTACAGATCAGGGACAAACTGCCACTACGGGTGCACTCGCTATGGTAGTTAGATATAATGCGGATAGTGGAGCAGAAATAGCGAGGTATGACTTATCAAACCTTATTTTGAATTCAGGTCACTTACTAAACGACCTAGATATGGATGACGCGGGTAACATTTATGTTACGGATAGTTTTAGTCCTGCTATTTATCGTATTACCCCAGCAGGTGTAACTTCTGTATTTTCCACAAGTCCATTGTTTGAAACGGCACCTGGGACTTTTGGATTGAATGGTATAGCCTTTGCTCCTGGATACTTGCTAGTTACACACTATCAGAATCAGCAGTTGCTTAAGCTGTCTATAAGCGACCCTACAGATATCACTCTTGTCGCTATAGACCAGTCTATTGGATCTGGTGATGGTATAAGATTTAATGATGGCAATCTCTTATTTGTAAATAATTCAATCGCTGGTGAAACGCATACGCTTTTCGAACTTTCATCAGATGATATGTTTGATACTGCGACTGTGTCTAATTCTCAGAGCTTAGGATCAGGGCTAAATTTCCCAACTACTGTAGAGATAGTAGGCGGTGATCCTTATGTATTAAGTTCTTATTTGTTAGGTCTATTAGGTATGCCACCTAGTACAGACAGATTAGAATTTGATATTAACAGAGTTGATTTTTAAATTTTAAGAATAATACATAATGCAAAAAAGCCTGGTCAATTTATTGACAAGGCTTTTTTGCATTAAGAGGTGGAGGAGTATTTCTTATTTGTTATGGTATGTGGATAAATTCCGTAGGATGAATGCATTGAAAAGTAGTCCATATAACCTACCTTAGTATTAGCGTTTACACGAGCGTTTTTGAATTGTACTGAAACTTAACCTATATGCTAATAACAAAAGGAATAAGTCCATTAAAAGTGATTGTTTGGACAGGCGGTCATATTTTATGGCTAAGTCTATTGATGGGAGGGATAGCGCTCCTGTATCATTTTCATATTGTTCATTTTAGCATTCCTTGGTTGCCCTTATCCGTGATAGGTACAGCGGTGGCATTTTATGTCGGTTTCAAAAACAATCAAGCCTATGATAGAATGTGGGAGGCCCGTAAGATATGGGGTGGGATTATCAATGATAGCCGCTCTTGGGGTATGATGGTCGATGGATTTATTACCAACCTATTTGTAGATAATAAAGTTAGTGACGATGAAATCCATAGCATCAAACAAAAATTGATGTACAGGCATATTGCTTGGTTATATGCACACCGTAGTCAACTGCTCATTCCTACACCATGGGAACACGCAAGTCAAAGCGGGCATACGGGCCGTACGGCAAAGTATTATCAAGAAAAATTTGGCGTAGGTCTGCTCGGCGATCAAGTCACTCGATCTGAGTTGAGTATATTTTTGCCTAAAGAAGAACACGGTAGGTTGATTAATTATAAAAATACAGCGACTCAGATTATTAATGAGCAATCTAGAAATTTAAAAAACCTCCGAGAAAGAAATCTAATCGATGATTTCCGACATATGGAACTATCCAATTTACTTAAATCCTTTTACACCCTTCAGGGCAAAAACGAAAGGATAAAGAAATTTCCACTTCCTAGGCAGTACGCTAACATAAGCCGTTATTTTGTCGGTATTTTTATCTTTTTACTTCCTTTTAGTATGATACCTGAACTGATGAAATTGGGCGACGGGGGATTTTGGTTGTCTATCCCCATCACAGTTCTCATAGGTTGGGTATACGTCATGATGGAGATAGTAGGGGACTATACAGAAAATCCATTTCAGGGAATGGCTAATGATATCCCGATGCTTTCTTTGTGTCGCGTTATAGAGATTGACCTAAGAGAAATGTTAGACGAGACGGATTTGCCACCTGCGGTGAAGGCGAATAAAGGAGTATTGATGTAGAATGTTAAAAAGCACCTCCTATACCATTCACTTTATTGAGGAGTGTATAAGAGAAAGCAATTAAAAATAATTACAGTATTTAATATATAATACTTAGAAGTATATACATGGTAGAAATTGTTTTGGGATACTATAATTTGATTTTTTGGCATTTTCTAATTTGATTCTCAGAGGCTGTCGATAGATGTGATTATAGGCTATCCTTGTGTTTTTCAATAAAATCTAAAACCTCGGAATATAAAATATCCCAAACTACTTTGCGATATATAAATATAATAATTATAAAGAATTAAAATTACTTACATAATAAATATTAATAAATGGATTATTTTAAAGAATCAGTCAAGTTGCACGAAAAACTTAAAGGTAAAATTTCTATCTCAAATAAATTAAAAGTTGAAACGAAAGATGACCTATCACTTGTTTACTCCCCAGGAGTAGCAGAACCTTGTATGGAGATTCACAGAAACCCAGAACGAGTATATGACTTAACAATGAAAGGTAACACAGTAGCAGTTGTATCGGATGGAAGTGCTGTATTGGGCTTGGGAAATATTGGAGCAAAAGCAGCTATTCCAGTCATGGAAGGAAAAGCAATGTTGTTTAAAAAGTTTGCAGGAATAGACGCTATTCCTATTTGTTTAGATACAGAAGACCCTGAAGAAATTATAAGAACAGTCAAATTAATAGCTCCTGTTTTTGGAGGGATTAATCTAGAGGATATATCAGCTCCTAGAAGTTTTCAAATTGAAAATGCACTTCAGGATATAGGAATACCTGTAATGCATGACGACCAGCACGGAACAGCGGTTGTTACGCTTGCTGGTTTGATTAATGCTGCAAAAGTGGTGGGTAAAAAATTAGATGATTTAAAAATTGTTATCAATGGAGCAGGTGCTGCGGGTAATGCCATTGCACGTCTTCTTAGTTGCATTAGTCTAGATCCAGCATTGTGTACTTCTGTGCAGAATATTATTATTTGCGATAGTAAAGGGATTATTAGTCGTGAAAGAACAGATTTAAATTCGACTAAAAAAGATGCTTTAATGTTTACAAATCGTGAAAACAAAACTGGAACATTAAAAGATGCATTAGTAGGAGCCGATGTATTTATTGGAGTGAGTATTGGTAATTTGCTAGATAGGAATGATATAAAAACAATGGCAAAAGACGCTATTATTTTTAGTTTAGCTAATCCAACTCCTGAGATTATGCCCGACGAAGCTAAAGCTGGAGGCGCAAAAGTTGTAGCTACTGGAAGGTCAGATTTTAACAATCAAGTGAATAATGTTTTGGCATTTCCAGGTATTTTCAAAGGAGCATTACAAAGTAAAGCGACTCAAATAACTTCTATTATGAAATTATCTGCTGCTTTTGCAATTGCTGATTGTGTGGAAAATCCAACTCCAGAAATGGTAATACCTTCTGCTTTGGATCTTACAGTTGCTAATAAAGTAGCTGATGCCGTTGCTAAATCAAGCAAGTTTATACACCACAAAAATCATTAGAAATCAATTTGACTATGAATTTCAAGGAAATTGATATCCCATTTGAATCAGCATTAGATTTAGAGCAATTTAAAAAAATGGATTTCTATGCAGTAGAAAATTATTTTTTACCTATTGAGTTGATGATGGAAAATGCAGGACTTCAATTGGCGAACCTGATTGTAAAATCAATTAATGATCCAGAAGATAAAATCCTTATTGGAGTAGGCAATGGAAACAACGGGGGAGGTGGTTTAGTGGCTGCTCGAAGATTATCTGCGTGGGGGTTTGATGTTTATTTAGATCCATTTACAGATATTAATAGAGAATTGCCAAAAAAACAACTGGAACGTACTATTTCTTTTGGAGTAAAAATCAAACCAATAGATAATCCTAATATATGGGTAGACGCTTATTTAGGTTTTTCTCAAATACCCCCCTTGCGAGAAAAACTTTTGTCAAGAGTAGACAGAGCAAACAACTGTGATTGTAAAAGGATTTCTTTAGATATTCCAACAGGTTTCTTAGGAAAGACTTCAATGCCATATTTTGAACCTCATCAAGTATTGAGTCTTGCGGCATCAAAAAAGATTCTGTATCATCTTCCACATAAAACAGAACTGTATATTGCAGATTTGGGAATACCAATACAGGTTTATCAAAAGTTTGGGATAGAAATTTCACATTTTTCTTCACACAATATTTTAAAGATAAAAAGATAAGCATTTCATATATAGTATTTTAACACCTTACTTCTAATGGCAGCATGTTTACTTTCCATTGAGTATATTATGGATTTCCGCTTAGTATAAATGGAATAAAAAATTTACAATTTTTGATTACATCTTGAATGGGGTTAATAGAGGTGCCCATAAATAAAATAGGAAATTAGATAGTAATGAAGCATGAGAAATGAAAAAAGAAAAATATTATTTTGTTCTTCTCTAATATTTGTCTTATGTACATTTGGATACATTAAATATCATGATACGAACATCAATGACATTGGCTTGAAAATATTTAGTTGGATTAAAAAAATTAAGGGAAACTCTGTTAATTTAAATGAAATCAATAATTCTAACACTTCCACCTTGAATCATGAAGATTGGCATACTCTTTTGCAAAAAAATGTCACCGACTCGGGAAGTGTCAACTATTCTGGTTTCCAAAAAAATAATATTCTTTTTGAAAAATATTTAAATGATTTAACTTTACAACCACCAGGAAATAACTGGTCCGATAAGGAGAAAATAGTTTATTGGATTAATGCCTATAATGCATTTACAGTTAAATTAGTTTTAGATCACTATCCCATAAAAAGCATCAAAGATATTGGAGATGGCCTTCCAATGATAAACTCTCCGTGGGATTTAAAATTTTTTAAAATAGGAGAAATTCAATTTGACTTGAATACTATTGAACATGAGATTTTAAGAAAACAATTCAATGAACCTCGAATACATTTTGCTATTAATTGTGCCTCAATCTCATGCCCGAAATTAAGGAATGAGGCTTTTGTTGTAGAACAATTGGAGAATCAATTAGAAGACCAAGCGCGACAGTTTATCAACAACCCAAATAAAAATCTAATCAAAGAAGAGAAGATGCTATTGTCAAAAATATTCAATTGGTTCGCTAGTGATTTTAAAAAAGAAAAATCAGTGATAGCTTTTATCCAAGCATATACTGACATTACATTGAGTGAAAATATTGATATTGAGTATTTAGACTATGATTGGAATTTGAATGAATAAAGCTAATCGTTTATTTAATTGTTTACAAAAAAAAATATAAAATGGGATTTATATCAAATTTATTCGGACAGAAATAATATTCTCAAACTTTAACTAATAATGAAATTGCTTCTGCAGGGGTTTGCCCAAATTGCTGGGGACGTCAAGACTATGACGGACAATTTGTTCAATTTGTAGAGGACAAAACAAAATCCAATATTAATCATGACAAGCAACATCAAAAAGTGTTTGTACAACAATTCATTGAAGATAATGTTACAGGTATTCGGCTGAAAAAAGATGGAAATCAACAATATTGCCCAGTTTGTAAATCTAAATACAAACACATTTCTTCTCATGCTAAATAGAGAAATTGATTACTTTTAACCCAAGTAATAAATATTTTTAATCACATCTTGGTGAATACCTAATTGTTGCACTTTTGTAATTCCGAAAATTAAATAAAAAAAATGAAATCATACGATATTATAGTGATTGGTGCCGGCTCGGGAGGCTTGGTAGCAGCTACAACGGCTCACCGCAAAGGCTTAAAAACAGCACTAATCGAAAAAAATAAAATTGGTGGAGAATGTACTCATTATGGTTGTGTGCCAAGTAAGGCATTGATTAATGCAGCTAAAGCATACCACAGTCTTCATAAAATGGAGAAGTTGGGAATTCAAATAGATACTCCAAAACCAGATTTTGCGAATATTATGGAGCAAGTAGATGAAATTGTACAAGGGGTCTATGCACATGAAACTCCAGACGTATTTGAAAAACAAGGGATTGATGTTTTTGTAAATGAAAGCGGAGCTCAATTCATAGATGAACACACTATTTCGATAGGAGATGAGACACTAGAGGGAAAGAATTTTGTAATTTCTACTGGATCTTCACCACGAATTTTAGATATAGAAGGAATTGAAAATGTAAAAACTTTACATAATGAAAACTTCTGGGAATTAAGGAAAAAACCCCGAAAAATTGTTTTTATTGGAGGAGGAGTTATATCCGTAGAGATTGGCCAGTCTCTCGCAAGGTTAAATTGTGATGTATGTATAATGGATAGAAATCCAAGAATCTTAAAAGTAGCTGATACTGAAATTAGCACATATCTTTCTCAACAAATTGAGATAGAAGGAGTAAAGCTATTGACTAATTCTACACCTATAAGATTTTCAGATTCCAATACTTTGATTTATAATAATGATGGAAATGAAGAGAGTGTATCTGCAGATTATTTTTTTATTGCCGCAGGTCGTATTCCAAATACAGAAGGAATGAATTTAACTATTGCTGGCATTGAGTATTCATCTAGAGGAATTATTACTAATGAATATTTACAAACGACTTCCCCACACATTTACGCATGTGGTGACGTTACAACTCCTTTAAAATTTACACATACTGCTTCTCATCAAGCCAATATTTGTGTTGACAATATTTTAAATGGAAACATTAAAAAAAATGACTTATCTGTTTTTCCTTGGGCAATTTTCACCGAACCACAAATTGGCCATGTGGGTCTTACTGAAAAAGAAGCTCGTGAAAAATATGGAGATAATGGAATTAGTATTTTTAAAGTAGATGCTTCGATTGATCGATTTATTACCGATAGGAAAACAGGAGGAATGCTTAAAGTAATTTTTAATAACTCTGATTTAGTTGTAGGCGCTGAAGCTGTAGGCGCCCATGCTGGAGAGTGGATTCAAATCTTAACAGTAGTAATAAAAAATGAAATTCCTGCTCAACAAATGGCGGATACAATTTTTGCTTACCCAAGCTATTCTGAAATAATTAAAAAAGCATTTAGTCGCTATTTGAGAACTAAATAACGAATAATCAAAAATGATAAGTGTAATCATTGTAGCATACAATGAAGAAGAATGGATTCATTCGATCATTGATGAAATTGAAAAACAGATTCAATTTGAATATGAAATTCTTCTAGCTGATGGAGGAAGTACAGACCGCACAATTAGTATTGCTGAGGAACGTGGAATACAAGTAATTCGGTGTAGGAAAGGAAAATCCTGCCAAATGAATGAAGCTGCCAAAAAATCAAAAGGAAGTATATTGTTTTTTGTTCATGCTGATATGAAATTCGCAAACAATATTCTTTTGTCTATTCAAAGTCAAATAGAACAAGGAATAGATGGGGGCGGGTTTTCAAATATATTCGATACACACAATAAAAAAATCAAACGTATCGGCAATTTAATGAATTTTCGATTATTTGATAAAAGAGAACAATCTGACAAAGGTATTTTTTATGGAGATAATGGAATTTTTGTACGGTCTAAAGTTTTTAGAGAATTAAGTGGATTCAAGGAAATTCCAATTATGGAAGATTATGAGTTTTCCATTAGATTGAGTCGCAATTACAATATTAAAAAAATTGAAAACCCCAAGATAGTCATTTCTTCTAGAAGACATATTAAGTCTGGGTTTTGGAAAACGCGTTTTCAATGGGTTACTATACGTCTTTTGTATAAATGGGGAATTTCACCATTTCTACTTACAAAGTGGTATACTGATGTAAGATAATCTAGAATGTAATGTTTTTGTTTATTTTCGAAGGTTGGGTATAATTTGAGCTACTGTTGCGCAGCAATTTTGACCCACTGGGTCAAAATAAGTTGCGAATTGGTGTAACCTACTTCGACAAGAAATAAACCCAAGTGCCTTAGCATTTGTGATCCCGATAGCTTCTATCTATCGGAATTAACGCAGATTGTGGCTGAAAGAAAGACCAAAAATGTCCCAAACCACTTTCCGCTTGGTATATTATCACAAACTACTTCGTTGTTTATCAATCGCTTAGCCAAGGCTAAACTCCTTCTTCGCGACTCATAGTTCACGCGATAAATGAAATTTACATTGTTTAAAAGGTTTAGAGGTGCCATAAGTAAATTTCACAAAAAATATCCAATCATGTTTTGCCAATTTGGCATCACTATCTTTTGCTTCAACGAATTTGCGACGTACATGAGCCAAGCCTCCAGCCAAGGTTATTTCTCCTTTTTTTGCCAGTTTATAATATACACCATAGCCATCACATTGCAGAACACATATATAGTCTGCTAATAGCTCTTTAGACATGCCTGTCAGAAAGCAGTCTGACAGGGAGCCTTTACTGATCCAAGGAACTTCAATAAAAAAGCCCAACGTTTTGCGTTGAGCTTCTTTGTACCTCCGGAGGGAATCGAACCCTCACTCCCGAAGGAACTGGATTTTGAATCCAGCGCGTCTACCAGTTCCGCCACAGAGGCATGCGACGTTTTTGCTCGGCAAAAGTATCTAAAATATACCTTATGCACAAGCCTATCTTATATTAATTATCATCTAAAAATATTGCGAAATTTCGGCAAATGGGTTGCAAATCACACTTCAACCCCCATCAAAAAACCAATCACCTTTTCTTCTGGCATTTCACAAGGCTTCAGCCATTCCTTATTCTTAGTGATATAGTAGTTTAAACTGATAAAGTCTTGGCCACCAAGTTCTTCTGCAAATATTTTGATGGACCTTCCATTGTTGAATATACTTTTAGTGATACCATATTTCTTGTACTGATACTTGCCAATACTATAACCTAGCGGTATTTTATGGATGTAGTCTAATACTTCAATCACTATATTATAGCTATAGCGTGTTTACCGAATTCACCTTAGGACTAGCTATATCTTGTGTACTACCATCTGGTAAGGCTAATTGTACAGATTTAACAGAAGTATCGGAACCTAAACCAAAAGTGACTGTAGAAGTCTGATCGCTGCACAGACCTTCTCCAGTGACATAGGCGTCCATTAAGGTAGAACCATCCAGTTTAGTAACTGTAATATTTGCCCCAACATATTTTGCATTTTCAGGAAGGCGTACTGCTATATAGTTTGCGTCTCCTCCTTCGTTCAATCGCACTATAGCCGGACCATCTAGATTCGAAAATGTCAAATCTGGATATCCATCTTGGTTGAAATCACTTGTTAAAGGTGCAATACCGAAGTTTTTATTTATAGCATTCGCTTGATCTTCAACAGCCGCAAAAGTTCCATTGGCTCTTTGTAACAAAAACCGTCCAGGTAATTTGAATAATTTATGTGGTGGAAAATCTACATAATTTTCAGCAACCACTAAATCTTGTTTTCCATCTAGGTTAAAGTCTTGAAAAATAGCACCCCAAGAAAATTCAAAATCAGCGACTTTTGTTTCCTTAGCAACATCTGTAAACTTGAAATTTCCGTCATTTCGCAGTAAAATCCATTCGTTTATAAAAACATCTTCTTCCGCGAGATCACCTCTTGCTAAGAAAGGAGGAACCGAGCTGCCTGTGTTAGAAAAAAAGAAATCAATGTTCCCATCATTATTATAATCACCCACAGCAATTCCCATTGGATAAGCATAATTACCTGTAGTAGGATTGGGTTTCATTGTAAATTTATTCCCATTTTCGTTCTTGTAGGTTCTAACTTCACCTGTATCATGTGCGGCTACTAGATCTAACCAGCCATCATTATCTATATCGACAAATATCCCCATAAATGTGTTATGGACATAACTCATCCCAAGAGCTTCTGTTTGATCAGTGAAAGTATTGTCACCATTATTTATCATCAATAAACTACTACCACCATAATTGAAGTCTTTAAAAATAGTTTGGCCTTCCATCAAGTGCTTTTTGATATAGTTGGCTACAAACATATCCGCATGCCCGTCTCGATTTACATCTCCAAATGTAATGGCAGCACATATTGATTTTTCATTAAATGGTACATCTATTTTAGATACCTCAAAACCACTACCTGTATTCTTGTACCATAAGACACCTATATCGGTTGTAAGAAATAAGTCTGTTTTATTGTCATTGTCAAGATCAAAAGATACTGCTCCATAAGTGCTAAATTTTTCTAACTTATTAGGTAAGTTGAAAGATGATTTTACGAATTTTCCATCCTTATAACTAAATAAAGCGTCTTCCTGACCCAATCCACCGCCATAAAAAATTTCATCTACACCATCATTATCTACATCGATAAGAGCAGAACCTAATAGAGGTAGTGAATTTTCTCCATCATATTTATTCTTAAAGGATATATTAGAGTTTTTAAATTTTGGAATTTCAGATTCAGGTACAGTGTAGTCACAGGAGTGAAATTTGTGCCCAAACTTCTTATCTGGAGTTTCTGACGATTTACATTCACCAGAATAACGGCCCCAAGATACACTCGTATATGGATCTTTAGTATCCTTTTTGAAGAAAAAAACTGCTGCAGCAATTACAATTAGAATTAATGCCCCTAGACCTAAAAGTATTTTTTTCATTTTTTTTTGATTTGTTATTTAATTGATATTCTGATAAAGACTTTAATTTATTAATTCGTAATACTTTGACGATTGGCCACCCATAGCATGATTCCAAAGAAAATGAAATGAGTCACGTTCATAGCAATTGGAGCTATATGAACCCCAAGTGGTTTAAACCATACCAAGGATGATATGACTATGGTCAATAAAACAATAGGGTTGAAAATAGCTAACCATTTTGGTAAATTAGTATGGTTTTTTAATATCAGGATTACATACACTATTGAAAGAGCTGCTACTACAATTCTTAATGCCCAAACTAAAATTTGATAATGATCTTCATAAGATTGCAGGTAAAATGCATGATCTGGAGTACCTTGACTACGCTGTAATACTTCTGCTCCAAAGTATCGAGAACTAATCCAAATACCACCTACGATGAAAGCTAGGTTGCCAAGAGCATACAAAACATAGGCTAGAGTAGAAGAGGAGTTCTTTTTAAAGAATTCTTTTAAACCATAGTATCCAGTAAAATACAAAGGAACACCAATAATAGCCCAAAAGTGTCCTTTGCTAGCTCTTGCAATTGGTACATGTTCTAGCATACTTACTTCACCTTCTGGTCCTCCTGGTAAAAAATGAAGTAAATATTCACCTATTCCAACAAGTATACTTCCCAATATACCTAAGGCAATTAG
>CAYWOZ010000084.1:4305-13560 GCA_964458675.1 uncultured Saprospiraceae bacterium | reverse complement strand
AGGGGCTATCACTATGCTCCCAATCTACCAGACCGCCCTAGCATAGTGACCGGGTCGTCCGTTTGTACTCAACAGCCAAGCAAGCTGTGATTCCTATGCTTCGAAGCATCATCTCTCATTCGCTCTGTTACTTCTCAGCTAGGATCACAAGCCTTCTTGGCTATCTCGTATCACTTCCACCCCTTATCCATGGGTTTTATTTTATAATTTATCCATAAAGTGCTCTTTTACAGAAGTGTATAAAGGGTGTATCCACTAGGTGTATCTTTGTTGTTAGTGGTGTCGCGTGGGCGAAAGCCCTATGTCTAAAGCTGCTTTTTCTTTCAAAAAGTAGCTAGACATAAGCTCGGCAAGCGGAGCGCGCTAGAGGTGAGGGGGAGTAGCGACATTCCGATTTTTCATCGGAATATAGCGGATGACCCGGCGGCGTCACGCTTTTTCGCGGGACTGGCGACACCCCCAAATAAAATTCAAAATTTTACGAAAAAAAGAAGGTTTAGAGAAACGGATTCATGAATATATCGTTAATTTGAGGGGTAGAACTTGTACCAACATGTTCGTGATACCCAAAAGATATTTTTAACTGTTTACAGCATGTCAGAAAGTTATCAATCGCCCGAGAATATTGTAAATTTTAAGTTTCGAGAGCTCAAGGTGTATTCCTCGACGGAGTGGTTGGCGGATAATAAGAAGAAGTATCGACAGGTATTTGATCGATATGACACAAGCTATATCTACGCTGAACTGTCATTTTTCAATAAACAGTTTGATGTAGAAGATTGGGAGGTAGAAATAGAACTCAAGTGCTTTCAACTCAAAACAGATAAAATAGAGCTTTGTAGTTTACCTTTGAAAAAGAAGGTGATCTCAAAATATGACAACGTAGTCTACATCAGAGAAGGATGGGGAAATAAGAAAGAAGGCAAGTTCTGGAAAAAAGGTACTTACTATTGGGAGGCATGGATAGATGGAGAACGTGTGGCTACAAAATACTTCTATATCGAAGAAGCGGAAGAGACCGAACCCGCTAAAGAGAATCCATACCTAGAGGTCAAATCTTTGAAACTTTATGAAGGTCCTTACGATGATGTGATTCAAGAAGAACGCATCTATTCCAAGGCGTTTAACGCAGAGGAGACTAGATATATTTATGTTGAAATCGTTCTGCGTAATGTTAATGTTGGTGCCAACTGGTATTGCGAATTATTTTCTAAGTTTTATAATAATGCCAGAGAACTCAAAGGACAAGTAGTCCGTCTCCAGCGTGTAGAGCAAGGAGAAGAGTTGATTAAGTTAACAGCTGGATGGGGCTCAAATGTAAAGGGCTCTTGGAGACAGGATAAATATACGGCCGAGATAGTATTTATGGATTCCGTGATAGGAATCATTCCTTTTAATGTCGGTGAAACCTTTGAGCAAGGGAATGTTCAAGTTTTACTTCCAGATGGATTTTCTCCATTAGTATTAGATGATGAGGAAGTGACAAATCGGTCTTTTGATGAGTTGATGGTAAGCATGGACGATTTGATTGGCCTCAAAGAAGTAAAACAAAAAGTACGAGATCATGCCAACTATATCAAGTTTTTGCAGCTCCGAGAAAACAAGGGTTTTGCCGAGGAAGATGAAATCAATGTGCATTCTGTCTTCATTGGAAATCCAGGAACAGGGAAGACGACCGTAGCAAGCATGATGGGTAAGCTCTATAAGAAAATGGGACTGCTTTCCAAAGGGCATGTTCACGAAGTAGATAGAGTAGATTTGGTAGGAGAGTACATCGGTCAGACCGCTCCAAAAGTGAAAGAAAATATTGAAAAAGCAAGAGGTGGTGTTTTGTTTATTGACGAGGCCTACGCATTGGCAAGGTCTAATGATGATAGCAAAGATTTTGGTAGAGAGGTAATTGAAATACTACTGAAAGAAATGTCTAATGGCCCTGGCGACTTGGTGGTAATCGTGGCGGGTTATCCTAAGGAGATGGCACATTTTCTAGATTCCAATCCTGGGCTTAAATCTAGATTCAAATTATATTTTGAATTTTCGGATTATGTCCCACAAGAGTTAATTCAGATTTCAGAATTTGCATGTATTGAAAAAGAAGTAGCCCTTAATGAGCCCGCTTCTGCAAAAATTGATCAACTAATTATAGAAGCATATCGGTCAAGAGATAGGACATTTGGGAACGCTAGATTCGTTTTCGACATTATCGAAGAAGCAAAGTTGAACCTAGGTTTAAGAATAATGAAATCGGAGGATCCAAATGCTTTCAGCAATCAAGAGTTGGCTAATATAACCTTGGCTGATGTAGAAAAAATAAAGCTGAAAAGAAAGAAGGCGAAGCCAGATATTCCAGTGGATGAAGACTTGTTGGATGAGGCTTTATTTGAATTGAATAGCCTAATTGGAATTAATAATATCAAGGAGCAAATAGCTCAGATGGTCGTATTAGTGAAGTTTTACTTCCGCTCAGGAAAAGATGTATTGAACACTTTCAGTATGCACACAGCACTTGTCGGAAATCCTGGTACGGGTAAAACTACAGTGGCTAGAATCTTGGTCAAAATATATAAAGCTCTAGGTATCTTAGAGAGGGGGCAAATGGTCGAAACAGATCGTCAAGGTTTAGTAGCTGGCTACGTAGGTCAAACTGCTATCAAGACAAATGAAAAAATAGAAGACGCCTTAGGTGGTGTTTTGTTTATTGATGAAGCTTATGCATTGACCTCTGCTTCTGGTGATAATAGAGGGGATTTTGGACATGAAGCCATTCAAACTATTCTAAAAAGAATGGAAGATCATAGAGGAGAGTTTTTTGTCTTCGCCGCCGGATACACCGACAATATGGAGAAATTCTTAAAAGCCAATCCTGGTTTGAATTCTCGTTTTGATAAAGTGCTTAAGTTTGAAGATTATACAGCAAAGGAATTGTTAGAGATTGCTCAGTTTATGTTTTCGGAAAAGAATTATAGGTTGGACGATAATGCATTGCTTCACTTAGAAAGATACTTCGCCTACATTTATGATCATAGAGACAAGTATTTTGGTAATGCGCGTACTGTTCGAAATGTTGTCGGGGAGGCTATCAAATTCCAAAATATCAGATTGGCAGATAAGGAAGTAATTGAGATGAATGAAGAAACGCTTATTACTTTTGAAGATGTAAGCAAGTTCAAATTGGATAAGAGCGGCTTTATATTCAATAAGCGCGGCATTGGTTTTGGCAAGAAGTAATTCATGCACCTAGACTTTTTAAATTACTTAGTGCTTATACTTTTCGGCTAACTTTATTCCTGCTAAAATTTCTACATCCAATCTGTTTTCGCTAGGTGGTATAGGACAAGAATATCCATCGTTATATGCACAGTAAGGGTGATAGGCTTTGTTAAAATCTATCTTTATTTTCTTGCCTCTTTGTATGGGTAGGTCTAAATATCGACCACCACCGTAAGTTGTTTCTCCACTAGTCAGATCATAAAAAGGCAAAAATAAACTTGTCTTATGTTTTAAGTTTTGAAAAACAGAAAGGGTATATTCTACTCCGTCTATAGTAAAGATGGCAATCCCATACTGTTTATAGATTGGAAGCCTATCCGTAGAAGTAGGCATTTGAAAGGGTTTAGCATCTGGTGTTCTTTCCAGCTTTGCCTTGACTATAAATTTCTTGTTGAGTGCATAAAAGGGATGACCTGGGAAATCCGCAACGTCTGCTTTAGGCAAAGGAGAAGTAAGGCTATCTTGGTAGAACTTATCCAGTTTTTTCTGAGCAGCTTTTCCTTTCTTTGCCCACATCTGCGCCGATAAAGAAAAGTTGATTGTGCAAAGTGTAATTATTAAAAGTATACTATTTTTCATTATATGTATTGTTGAAGAGCCCTGGTGCTAATACTAGTTCCATAACTTAGTTTTGAAAATAGCAAAAGTACGTTTTTTGCCAGTATAGTCATTTGTGTTAAAGGTTTTTACAAATTCCAATTCTTCATTTTTATGAAGCATCTCAAGGGTGACTTTGCCTTCCATTCGAGCAAACCAATCATCCCAAATAATTATGGCATTGCCCGGTAACGGATTATCAACCACTTCTTTGAATAATCGCTTATGATGCTTCCATTCAAAAGGGTCTTGCTTTCGAAGGACATTCAAATAGGGGTAGTAATGATAGGTCATGTAGGTTCGTGGGTATTCCGTTTCAATAAATTGAGCTACTTTTTTGGATGTTATTTGAAGCTCATTTAACTGAAAGTCCCTAGGGAATTTGACAGTAAAAGGGGAACTAGAGTATAAAAAAATAATACAAATTGCCATAGTAGCAAGGCTAAATAGGTTCTTGTAGCTTTGTTTTAATCTAAATACTTCCCATAGGTTTTGCATTCCTGAAAGTGCAATTATACTCATCAACGGAGCTATTGTCAATAGATTTCTAGTCAGTCCAAAAGATTTGAATAAGCCAAACTTCCAAAAAATAGTATGGCTTACTATTACACTAAAGGTGCCCGCTAAAATAAAAACAGGTATGATATTCTCTTTTAGTTTTGTGAATTGGCGTATTATGGGAAAACTCATAGCTATACAACCAATCCAAAATAATATATAGATTGGTATCCCTAAAATATTTCTTAAAGCCTTGATATAATGTAACCATCTACCAGTTTGACTGTAGGCAGGGTCAATCATGGCATTTGGGTTTTTCGTGAAAATCCATAACCAAGCTTCCTGAAAAAACATTACTCCAATTAGAGTGTAGAAAATATGCCCTGTCAATAATATTGGAATTACCTTCCAGTACTTTTTTTGAAGCAAAAAGTAAAGACCTGCTAGTGCAATAAAATATAATCCTTCAGGTCTCGAAAAGGGCATGAAAGAAATAAGCAAAGCAGACCATCCATTTTTGTCTAAAGAAATTAAATAAATACTCCCGACAGCCATTAAAGAAAACAGAGGTTCCGTCAATCCTGATAAACTCAAATGCAAGTAGTGTGGCATGAGCATCAAGATAGGAATGGCCAGTTCTGGAAAAAGAATATCGATTTTCTTAGCTAGCTTGTAACTCAAAAACGCAGCGCCAATCGCCATGATTGAATTGAATAATTTGATGCCAATAAACCCTAATTGAGCAAATAATGAAGAAGCAAGTACAAAGACTGGTTTTGCCCAAGAATGCAAAAATAAATGGGGATAATCAAAAGCATATTTATTATAAAGAAAGTGTTCTACGCTATCACCATCATCTCCAGTGCCATCCATAGTGAATAGCAAAATAGATTGCTGGACAAGAACCAATGTCATCCAAATCCAAACCTTATATTTTTGATAAAAATTGGATATAGAAAGAGAAGGTTCGATGTTGTCAGCTTGCTTTTGAATGATTATCGTTTGATGAATTTTTCAGAAAAGGACCAACCCGATGTCGAGCTTATCTTGACAAGGTATAATCCAGTATTTAGCTTGTCTAAATCAGAAAACTGGAATTGGATATTTTGTCCCTCTGATTCTTTTCTTTTCTGAGATTGACCATCTAAAGAATAAATTTCAGCTGAGATGCTTTCAGAATTATTCAGTTCTAGTTGGAGAAACAACTCACTATGTACTAGAGTAGGGTATAAGGAGAATTGTTCTATTGCAGAAATGCCATTAGTACTAAGTGGTCCCAATACATCTCCAATGCCAAACGAAATGCATCCCCTGCTATCTTCAACAGTTAAACTATACTCGCCGGTCTCTAGATTACTAATAACCGAGCTCCCAGTCACTCCATTGCTCCAAGAATATTCATATGAAGGAGTACCGCCTTCTACTTTAGCAAACAATGAATTATTCTGATTGATTATTTCTACTGCTAATAATTCGCGATCAGGAAGTATAATTTCCATCCCATCTACACATCCAAAGGCATCGACTGCAGAAATTGAATAAGTACCAGATTCAAGATTTTCTCTATTTGTCCCAGAGGGACCATCTACCCACATATACTCTATTGGTATTTCGCCGCCCATTTGGCTGATAGAAATCCATCCATCAGCGTCACCTGCACAAGAAGGTAATTCAAAAACAGCGCTCAAATCAAGGCCTTCACCATGTACTATTACTTCCGCAGTCTTTTCCACAGGGCATCTACCACGATCAGTAACCGTCACATCATACGTACCTTGTTCTACATCTCTTATTTCAGGTTCAAATTTACCATTGCTCCAGTCATAAAAATAGGGCCCAATTCCACCACTAACTTCTGCTCGAACCTTACCAAGTTTACCACATTTTCCATCTTCGGCTATGAGTACTACCTCTAATGGTTCTACCTCAGGCAGGTTTACACCATTTGTGATAGTATTGCCTGCAGCATCTGTTATAGTTACGGTATAGGTGTTTGGCCCAAGATTTCCAATGGTAGCTGTTTCCGCATTGTTTGACCAAATGTAAAGGTATGGTTCTATACCCCCTGAAACGTCTGCTCCAGCATTGCCATCGCTTGCTCCAGCACAGCTAATATCTGACTTGAACATATTCACTGTAAGTGACTGGGCACAAAGAGACTGACTTAGTAGGAGAGCCCCGATAAAGCAAAGAATCTTGCCTATATAGAATGGTTGTAGTTTCATTTTCATTTCGACTGACTATCAAGGTACAAAAATACTTTTCTTGCACTAAGCAAAAATGGAGAAATTATATTCAGTATCGAGTAAGTAACACTTCAAGGGTATAAAATTGACAGTTTTAGATCAAATCTTGACTCTTTCCCATGTAATTGGATAGTATATAAGCTAGACGAGCACCGACATTACCATCATATTCATTTCCTTGTCCAGCAACTTCGCATAAGTCAAAACCAATTATTTTGTGACCATTTTCTATTAAGGTTTTAAGTAAATATTTTGCCTGATTGAAAGTGATTCCACCTGGAACGGGTGTACCTGTGTTGGGGCAGTAAGTAGTCATCAAGCCATCTATATCAAAACTTATGTAAACATTTTTGGGTAATTCCGCGGAAATAAGCTCGCATATTTTCTTAAAACTCTCCCCTTCAAATAGAGCCTCGTGAATAAAAGCATCCGAAAAAACCTTTATTTTATCTTTATTGTTTTCAACTAAATTTGCCTCTGCTTGACAATAATCTCTAATGCCGACTTGCACTAATTTACTTGTTAAATTTTCCTGGATAACATTATAAAAAACGGAAGCATGAGAATAGGAAAAGTTCTCGTAAGCCTTTCTCAGATCCATGTGGGCATCTATTTGAAGTACCCCAAATGACTCATGCTTTTTTGCACATGCTCTTATCCCTGCTAAAGCAATAGAGTGATCTCCACCTATGAGACCAAAGTATTTTGAATTGGATATTTCCTCTAAACACTTTTCTTCAACTCTCTTTAGCATTTCTGTACAGGCCTTGTTGATATTTGCAAATTCATCTGATAACTCAGTTGATATTTCTTCCTCACTTTCTAGAGCAATGATTAAATTCTGAGCAGTTGGTCTAAGTTGATCGTTTTGAATCTTTAATTGTTTGTCTTGTTCTAGCATGAAAATTCCCATTTTCCAAGCATCCTTCACATAATCATCAAATAAATCTAATTGATATGATGATTCCAATATATTTTGAGGACCAGAATGAGTGCCTACACCTGAGGATACAGTTAAATCCCATGGGACAGGAATTAAAATGACTTGCGCATCTTCCTTCTCAAAAGGAAGCCCAATGAAATGACCATTATGAAGTCCAACACCATTTGGGTCAAAATTCTTAATCTTTAATTCTCTACTCATATGATTAAGTTCTTTTTGCTTATTTTTAAGCTTCAAAGCTTCAAAGCTTCATGCCTTAAGGACAAATTTAACGGAATTAATACAATCAATGAATATAAAAGCATTCTATAAAATAGTTGACCAAAATCTTAGAAAAGGAGGCAACTCCCTTTTTGATAAATTCAAATTAGAAAATTCTGATTTAATAACTGCAGTTTCCAATAGTGACTCTATGGCTGTAGCAGAAGCACTCAAAGCGTGGGTAAATCCAAATAAACCTGATGGTCTTGAAAGAATGGCCTTACCTATGGCAGTTGATAACAACAATGAGTTAATCGTAGGAATGCTTTTATATTATAAGGCGGACCCTAATACGCTTGGGAAGGATGGTGAATCTGCTTTATACAAGGCTACTTTTTGGGAAAACGAAAATATTGTGCGCCTACTATTGGATAAAGGAGCGGATGCTAATTTCCCAAATCTTGACGGCAAAACCTCTGTTCAAATTGCTAAAGAAAAAGGCTTTACAAATATCCTTGCTATTTTAACAGATGATGAAGTCCAATTGAAAAAAATGCAATTGGAAAGAGATCGAGCAACACATACTGCTTTAAAGGAAAGAGCACACAAGGCCAAAGCCAGCAAGCTAAACAAAACATTGTCTGTATCTCCCGATGTTGATTTACCTTTAGTGGAGGAGAATTCTGTGCAAGAAAAGGAAAGTGTAATTAAGTCGAAGTATGACAAATATGAAAATGTAATGCAGTCCTTAATCGCAGCTATAAAGACAAAGGATTCTGCTGGTGTGAAAATGTTTGCAGGCCAGGTTGAAGATCTGAATGTTTACGAAAATGGAGAGAATCCAATGCAATTAGCTATTGAAGCAGGAAAAGAAAAATTAGCCATATTTCTGCATGATTCTGGTGCAAGTCTTTTTGTTGTCGATAAGGATGGAAATTACCCTTTATTGAATAGTTGTGTTCAGCATAAAATGTATGATCTTTTAAAAGAAGCTTTGCAGAAGAAGGAGTCTGTTGAAGATAATCTTAACGCTCCAAAACAGTCGTTTACTGCACAGTTTCTCGCTTATAAAGACCCTAAAATGATGGATTTACTGTTACAATTTGGTGCTGACCCATTTTTTGGAGGAAAAGACGGTGTCTCACCAATAGTAAAGGCTATTGAAAAAGGCTCTATTGCTATTTTGCCTGTATTATCTAAAAGAAATATTGCATTTGACCAAAAAATAAAGGATAAGTCCCTCATTCACTGGGCGATAGAGTTTGAGAGACCAGATTGGGTAAATGGTTTATTAATGGAAAAATCACTTGAAAATTCTACTGAGGCAGAAATTCAAAGTGTTTTAGAAATTGCAAAAGCTAAAGAAAACGCGGAAATTCTAGACTTGCTCAAAAAAATCAGTTAATATCTGGTCACAATTTAACACTACGATATGTGCACGCAATAATTTAAATGCATAACTTGGCGTATAATACAAATCTAATCGCATTGTATTTTCCA
>CAYWOZ010000084.1:0-4205 GCA_964458675.1 uncultured Saprospiraceae bacterium | reverse complement strand
TTCATTTTCAATAAGTTTTGGAAAGTATTTTGTTAACAAAAGAGGGGGTAGAATTAGTATACTCAATGACATTACTTATACAGCTTGAAATCTATCAATGGTTAGCGCCGATTATTGGGGTTTTCTTCATTTACAGAACTATTGTGCAGTACATGAGGAGAAAAAGAACCCTCGTGGCCATGATAGTTTGGATATTTTTCTGGCTATCTATTACCCTTATGGCTATTATCCCTAACCCAGTATCTATGAAAATAGCCTCTGTTCTTGGTTTTAGAAGTAATGTAACGGCAGTTATTTTTGTTTCTATAGCCCTTCTATTCCTTTTTGTTTTCTACCTATCATCAACTATTGAAAAGTTAGAGCATCAAATGACAGACTTGGTAAGAAAGATTGCCATCGATGAAAAAAATAAATTAGATCTCGAAGAAAAACGAGAACCTTCTATTCCTTTAAAAAAAAATAAAAAAAGCAAAGTAGGATGAAAATCCTTTTTGTTCTTGAAAATTATTACCCCCATATCGGTGGGGTAGAGACTCTTTTCAAAAATCTTGCGGAAGCACTTTCTAAGAAACAACATGAAGTAGTTATTCTGACTACCTTAAAGAACTCGGAAGACCCACTTGTAGAGAAAATAGAGAATATTACGGTTTATCGCAAGAAATACCTAAGTAGGTATTTTTTTACCTTTTTCGCTGTATTTGCTGCATTCAAATTATCCAAATCTTGCGACCTTATTCACACGACTTCTTATAATGCTGCTTTGCCTGCTTGGCTAGCTGGTAAACTTAGAGGTAAGAAAGTGATTATCACTTTTCATGAAGTTTGGGGAGAACTTTGGATAAAACTTCCTTATATGTCTAATTTTGGAGCGAGACTGCATTATCTTTTCGAACAAATGCTGTTAAAACTCCACTTTTACAGATTCGTAGGAGTGTCAAATTTTACCACGGATGCGCTCATTCATAATGGAGTGCCAAAGGAGAACACTAGCATGATTTATAATGGCATCGACTATTCGGAATTTGAAGAGTTTAAGCACGAAGCTTTATCCGGTGAATTTGTTTTCACATTTTTCGGTAGACTAGGAATGTCAAAAGGAATAGAAATATATTTACCCGCCATCAAAGAAATGATTAGTGTGAATGCTTCAGCTACATTCCAATTAATAATCCCTACTCAACCTGCTCCTTTTCTAACAGAAATAAATAAGATTATCAATGAGCTTGGTATTCGAAACAAAATAAAAATTAAACACAATCTTCCATTTAGTGATTTGCAAAGAGAAATTGCAAGAAGTAAGGCAATTGTTATCCCATCCTATAGTGAAGGATTTTGTTTTGCAGCCATTGAGTCTATGGCCATTGGAACTCCTATAATTTCCTCTGGCCAAGGAGCCCTTGCCGAAGTAATCAGTGGAAAATATTTAGAAATGGAATCTATGGATGCTGAGTCTCTTTGTCAATGTATGCGAAAAGCGCTTCAAGGGAATTGGGATAACAAACCATTTAGAGCTTTTCATTTAAAAGATACTGTTCAAAGTTATTTATCTTTATACTCAAGTGCACTGAAAGATTAGTATAATGAAGATTGCTTTTTTAGCGGACCCCTTAGATACCCAATATGCAGGCATACATGTGTTTTGTAGAGAACTTTTGCATGCTATCAATCAAGTAGAATCTGCTCATGACATACATGTGTTCAGACCCAAAGCAAAAGCAGAATTTAAAAACCTTAAAGAGGTTGTCATCCCAATTAAAAAAGCATTACCAATACATCATAGAACTCGATTGTTTACTGCCTTTCCAAAGTATATTAAGCAGAATCAATTTGACATGGTTGTAGAATTAGCACACTTTGGCCCATTTGGTTTGCCAGATTCTATCAAACAGGTGACCTATATCCATGATTTGACCCCTATCACCCACAAAAAATTTCATGGAATAGCTAGTCAAAAGTTGCATAAATTGATGTTGCCAAAGATTCTAAAGAAATCACATCTGATTCTATGCAATTCTGAGCAAACCAAGGAAGATATCCAGAAATTCCAACCCGGAATTCAAGATAAAATAGAAAAAATTCATCTCGGAATTAGTGATTTCTTTGAACCTAGCTTTGATGCTAATGTAGTTAAAAAATTAAGCATATCGGGGCCGTTCATTTTGCATGTTGGTACTCTGGAGCCGCGAAAGAATATTCCCCTTCTTATAAAAGCCTTTTCGAATTATCGGAATTCCAATTCGGATTCGGAAGTAAAATTAGTGTTAGTTGGAAAACCAGGATGGGGCCTCGAAGAGATTTTAGAAGCCAAGAATAGTAGTCCGTTTAAGGATAGTATTATTATGACTGACTTTATTTCTGATAAAGAACTTAGAGTTCTTTACACCCATGCAGAATGTCTAGTGATGCCAAGTTACTACGAGGGTTTTGGGCTTCCAGTCTTAGAGGCTATGGCCTGCGGTTGCCCCTGCTTGATATCTGGGGAAGGAGCGCTAAAGGAAGTTGCCAGAGATGCTGCTCTTTGTTTTGACATCAACCAGGTAGATAGTTTGACTGAAAAGTTAAGCGTTTTACTTTTTGATAAAGAGCAACAATTGGAGTGGCGTGAAAAAGCCCTTAATCACGCTAAAACTTTTTCTTGGGTAAATACTGCCAAGGCCTTTATGTCAAGTCTCGAAAAATTAGCCACTTTTTCTTAATTTGGTATTCTAAAAATCTAATTATTCATGATATTCCTCTCTGCTGGATTTGACTTAAGCGATCCATACATTCTCATCATTATTGCCTCATCTATAATTGTGTTTTCTCATCTTTTTGGAAAATTTGCGGAAAAGACAAATATCCCAGCAGTACTACTGCTCATTGTTATGGGTATTTTGATGAAATTGGGCCTGGATTCATTACACATTTCTTTGCCAGAATCTTACCTGCAAGGAGGATTAAAAGTCTTGGGTACTATTGGGGTTATTATGATTGTGATGGAAGCCGCATTGGATTTAGAGTTTAATGAAGAAAAATTACCGCTGATTGGCAAGGCTGTACTCATAGCTTTGCTAAGTTTGTTGTTCTCTATTTTTGGGATTGCCTTAGTACTTCAGCAGTTCTTTGAAATGAATTTTACCATAGCCATGATCCATAGTACCCCTCTTGCCATCATGTCTAGCGCTATCATTATCCCAAGTATTGGAAAATTATCCAAACTGAAACAAGAGTTCATGATATACGAATCCGCTTTTTCGGATATACTCGGAATTATGGTTTTTTATTTCCTGCTAAGCATGAATAACGACGGAGTGCAGGAAGCGAGTATTAGCTTTGTAGTGAGTCTTATTATTACGCTCGTTATTGCCATTGCTGCCAGCTATTTACTAGTGTTTATCTTCAAGGATTTGAAAGGACATACTAGACTTTTTCTATTGATTGCGATATTACTTTTGTTATATTCTTGTGTCAAAGTATTTTTGCATTTATATGGCGCACTCCTAATCATTTTATTCTTTGGATTGGCTTTGGCTAACCATCAGCGATTTTTCAAAATATTCAAAAAAGATATCGGTACCAAAAAAGAAAAGGACCCTATTGAAGTAATCGAAAAAGAATTTCACCTTATTACTTTAGAGACTGCATTTGTGGTTAGGACATTTTTCTTTGTTGTATTTGGTTTGAGTATTACGCTCTCTTCATTGGTTAGTCTCAATGTCTTTTTAATAAGTATGGCTATTCTAGTAGTGCTCTATTTTGTACGTATCGTTTTTTTACGCTTGTTTTATGGCAAAAATTTGACTCCAGAACTATTTATAGCGCCAAGAGGTTTGATTACTGTTTTGTTGTTTTACCAACTGCCATTAGATATTAAGAACCCTGGCTTCGACCAAGGCATATTATTATATGTTATTATTATTTCTTCACTGATTATGACAGGTTCTCTTATCCATGAAGCAAGAAAGAATCCTACTAGTGAAGGCATACATTCAGATCAAGCACCCAATGAGGCAAATACGCATACGCATTAATGGAAAAGTACAAGGGGTATGGTACCGTAAAAGCACCAAGATTAAGGCTGATGAATTAGGTCTAAAAGGTACTGTCCAAAACTTAGCTAATGGAAAAGTAGAAGTACTTGCACTTGGTGGCGAAGAGGAGCTGCACGCTCTTATAGAATGGTGTAAGATAGGCCCTCAATTTGCTGTGGTGGAATCGCTTACCGT
>CAYWOZ010000083.1:0-13820 GCA_964458675.1 uncultured Saprospiraceae bacterium | reverse complement strand
CAATATGCCCAAGTCATAGAAATGACAAGACAGGTCTCAGAACCAGAATGGGTGGAGATAAAGATGCGATCTGAACTAAATTTTGCCCGTTCAGCAGTGCGCTTACAACAAGAAAAATCAGAAAGTCTAATTCTGGATTTTGTCAAAGCCTATGACCCAGACCCAATTGCTAACGAGGCGATTTTAGAAGCAGCTACCTACTACTATGACCAAAAGGAATTTCAGAAAGCTATAGAGTTTTACTCTTTAGTAGATGTCAATAATCTTCCAGAGCTCGAACAAAAAGATGTTTTGTTTAAGAGTGGATATGCCTTATTCGTCCGTCAAAAGTGGGAGCCGGCAAAAAGCTACTTTGAGCGATTGATAAACGATAGAGAAGTAGTCTACTACTACCCTTCTAACTACTATCATGGGCTGACCCACTTCTACTTAGAGAATTATGATAAGGCACTTCGTAGCCTCCAAAAAACAGAAAGTTCAAAGAATTATAAAAATCATATACCGTATTACATCGCTCAGATAATGTTTGCCGAGAAGAAATACGATGAAGTAATTTCGTATGCAAACCCCTTGCTCAAAAAACCAAGCGTAAAAAAGAAAAAGGAACTTACCTTATTGATTGGACAGTCTTATTTCGAACAACAAGACTACACAAAAGCACTTCCATATCTTGAGCGATATGCTCAGATTACAGATAAGTTGAGTGAAGAAACTTTTTATCAAATTGGATATCTACAATATCAATCTGGCAACTATGGCAAGGCCATTGAATATTTTACAGAAGTAAGTGCTGTTAAAAGTGAACTAGGTCAAAATGCACTTTACTTATTAGGTGATTGCCATATCAAGCTCAACGAAAAGAATGATGCTAGAAATGCCTTTGCAGCGGCAAGTCGATTAGACTATGATGCAGAAACTAAGTCAGATGCTAAATGGAATTATGCAAAGCTATCATACGAACTAAAATACGATACTGAAGCTATTGGTATATTCCAAAAGATTTCCTCTGAAGACGCTAAGTATTTAGAAGCGCAGGATTATATGAGCAAGATGTTCCTCAATACTAGAGATTTCACCAAAGCGTTGGCTATCCTAGAAAAAATACCAAATCGTACGAATCAAATGCAAGAAACCTATCAAAAGGTTACTTACTCCAGAGGTATCGAATTATATAATGAGGGAAAGGTAGAAGCTGCCACTGCACTTTTTGATAAATCTTTAGCCAGTAACGCTGATCCTGCAACCAAGGCATTAGCCAATTATAGATTAGGAGATATAGCGCACAAGAATGGAGACCTTGATAAAAGTGAGCAATACTTCAATGCTTTTCTTGCTAACCCAGAACCTGATAAACTTCCTGAAGATGCTGCCATTTACACCGCCAACTATACCCAAGGATACAACTTCTTAAAGAGAGGAAAATATGCGCAGGCATTATCGCATTTCAAAAAAGCGGTTAATGGTATTGAAAGCAATAGATCTACTATCAATAATACATACATTACCGACCAGGTGCTCGTGGATGCGAAATTGAAAGCAGGAGATTCTGCTTTCAGACTGAATGACTACCCTACTGCACTTAGATATTACAATGATGTAATAGACAGCAATAAAGAACCAAATCCTTATGCCTTATTTCAAAAAGCGAATGTAAGAGGATTGCAAGGAAATAGCACTGAACAGTTCCAACTCATGGCTTTGATTGTAAGTGACTTCCCTTCTTCCGAGTTTGCGGATGATGCTTTATTCGAAATAGGTCAAGCGTACATACAGGCAGGCGCCTTAGATGATGCGGAAGCTCCTTTTAGACAATTGCTAAAGGATTATCCTAACTCAAGTCTGCACAATGCTGCCTTACTCAAATTAGGGCTTGCAAAATACAACCAAGAAAACTATCCAGAAGCCATTCAATACTATCAGGAAGTATTTAAGCACAACCCGGACAAGACAGAGGCTGACCAAGCATTGTTGGCCTTAGAAGAGATCTATGTTCAAGATTTGGGTCAACCAAAAGAGTATGTAAAGTTTAGAAAGTCTATTCCTGGATATAAGATTGACAACGCAGAGCAAGAAGCACTGAGCTTCAGGTCCGCAAAAACCGCATATGCTAATGCTCAATATGAAAGAGCCATACCTGCTATGCTATCATATTTAGATGAATACCCTAATGGGGCCTACTCTATTGAAGCAAAATATGTATTAGGAGAATCCAAAGCGGTACAAGAAAAATATGGAGAGGCCATACAATACTACCAACAAGTGATTGATCTTGGCAATAGTAAGTTTTATGAAAAGGCCTTAGGAAAGGCAGCTTTGATTGCCTATAACTTTGAACAAAATTTTGTAAAATCTTATCGACTATATAGCAAGCAAGAAGGTATAGCATCTGGAGATGTAAAGTTAGATGCACAACTCAATGCATTGAGATCCGCCTACAAAATAAACAACTCAGATGGCGTATACTTCATGGCTAGTAAAGTAGAACTCAATCCTCTCTCTTCACCTGATCAAAAAAGTATTGCTGCTTTTTACCAAGGCAAGGTGAGATATGACAAATTGGACTACAGTGCAGCCCTTGGTAATTTTTCTACTGTCTTAAATAATATATCCGAGGGTGAAATTGCAGCTGAATCAAGGTATTTGATTGCGGAGATAAATTTCAAATTAGGTAATTTAGATGAGGCTTTGGACATGTGCATGAAGGCACACAAGGAAAGCGCTGGGCAAGAATACTGGATAGCTAAATCAATTTTACTATTGTCTGATATCATGAGTCAGCAAAATGAATTACTCAATGCTAAAGCTGCCTTAGAAGCAGTCATTGAAAGTTATACGCAATCTCAAGAATTGGTCAATATTGCTAAGTCAAAATTGACAGCTTTGAATACAAAAATTGAAGCACAAAGCCGAATCAATGAAGTACCGACAAATGGTGACTTACCAATGGACGGACAGTAGTTTAATTCTTTTAAAGATAAAGATAATGATTATGAATATCAATAAATATTTCTTTTTTGCTCTTTTGTGTTTAGTTAGCTTAAACACCAATCTTTCTGCTCAAGAAGATGACACGCTTGAATCAGAATCTGTAGAGATAATTAAAAAATTTGAAGCCCAATTGGCAGAGTCAGATAAGTTGGATATCAATCCTACATTCCCTCCAATTGACTCTTCTAATCGTTTTGCAAATTATCAAATCAATGCAAAGCCATTGCTAATAGACTATCCTGCTCCAGATATCAAGCCAATTGCTATGAAATCTGAAGATTTACCAGAAGTGAAAAATGCATTTTTAAAAGCAGGTGCTGGCATACCCAATATGTACTATGGAGAGTTGTCTTATTTTGGATCAGTATTAGATAAAGTAGATTTTGGTGCAGGAGCGAACTATCATCGAGCAGACAATAGTAATAATAACGAGAATCAAAGATTTATCAATACAAATGCATTTCTACAAGGATCTTATAAAATCAATGAACGCAACTCTCTTCAGAGTAAGGTGGATTTTAGAGAACAAATTGACCACTTCTTTGGCTATGACAATGATTTGTTTTCTTTTGATAGAGATGATGTAAAGCAGCGATTCCGTACAGTGAATATTGCTACTTCCTATCTTTCTCCTGATAACGATATTGATAAATTTAATTATGGAGGCAAAGTCAATTTATACAGACATGGAGACTTATTTGACAGTCGTGAAGTAGGCGCTGCCTTCAATGCGAGTGTAAAGAAATACATCAAAAGACAACACCCATTAGGTTTAGAATTTATTGGTGATTTCTCAAGCCTAAGAGATAGCGCTGACATAAAACAATCACTAAATACATTCACTATAAGACCTACAGCTTCTTTCCATGCAGAGAAATTTAAAGTTTTGATTGGAGGTAATCTTGTTTTCCATGATAGCACTTTTACTGCACTGCCAGTTATTGAAGCAATAGCCAATCTAGCTAGTAATAAGCTGGTAGCTTTTGCAGGATGGGAAGGAAATGTTATCAAGAATACTTTTAGAACACTTACGGAGTATAGTCCATATCTAGTATCAAACCCAACTCTGTTTAATACTACATACAATGATTATTATGCTGGATTAAAAGGCAAAATAAAGTCAGTGAGTTATGTAGCCAAAGGAGGATATAAAACTATTGATAGATTGCCTCTATATCTTCAGAACTTAAATTCGCCTTTACGCTTTGACGCGATTACCGAAAATGCTACAGCTATCTTTATAGAAGCTACCGCTGAAGTTTTATTGCTAAAAAAACTAAAGGTGGGTGCTGCCTTCACTAAAACGTTCTATGATTTAGAGGAGCAAGAACAACCTTGGCATGTACCTTCTCTAGAAGTAAACCTAAATGGAAAATATAGCCTGCTTGAAAACAAGCTAAGCTTGACAGCAGATTTTTATGCTGCTAATCCAGTGGCCAATATTTCCGAAAATTTCACTATTGAATTTTTGAATACGCTCTATGACGTAAGCCTTGGTGCAGAATACTGGATTAATGATTCTATTGGAGCATGGCTAGATGTTAACAATCTCACTTCTACAAATTATGAAAGATGGGTGGGCTACAGAACTTTCGGCACTAACTTTATGGGTGGTGTTTCAGTTAAGTTCTAATACTCTTTCAACTAATTTCATGTCATATCAAAAGTTAAGAGGGCTAGGTAAAAGTATTTTACTTAGCCCTTTTATCGTCGCTTAGATGTCGACTTATTGTAAACCAGTTAAACAAGTAGAATTAATGATAAGAGCGATTATTATCGAGGATGAGTTGAATAGCTACTTATACGACTTTATTACTTCCGTTAAGGACTTTCTAGAAATCTTTGCTTCAAGCCAAGCTATTACGTTTAAGTAATTAAAAGACACCATATAAAAATCATTCTTTTTCAATTCTTTCAATTGAAGCAGTGCTTCTTTCAAAGTAGGTTTATGGCTAACTAAAGGCTTTGCAGCTATTTTTATAAACATGGCTTGAAGTACTTCTTGTATTGGGTATGTACTAGCCACTTTCTTTGCATAAGGTTTAAAATTTTGAATAGAGTACTTAAAGACTTCATAATTCTCTAATTCATAATGGCACATTAAAAACATGATTCTTGCATACACTTGCAAATCCACTCTTAATTTTGCTAACTCGTTATTGATAATCCTGTTGAGATACTGGATAGACTTGGAGTAGTTCTCATCGCCAAAATAAATCCAAGCAAATTTAAAATAGAAAACTAATATTCTATGTGCATCTAAACTGCCTTTATACCTATTGATTCTCTTTAAAGATCGTGAAATAACAGCCTGCCCTTTATCAAAATTTCCATGAATGATTACATTATTCAACCTAGAAATATGTACATATTGAAATGAAATGATCTTGGTCAAATCATTGAAGCTTTTATAATTTGTTTTTCTAAATTCTTCCACTTTCTCTAAGGTATCATTAAACTTATCTTTCCATCTTAGATGGTAAGAAGCGCTTAAAATATAATGGTAAGCTCTAAAATAAAGGTCAACATCTTTTTCAATCATCTCTGGAGCTCCCTCTAATTCTTTTACCCATTTTTCGGCATATTTGAAACAGTTTTTAAAATCAATAAGCATATAGTAGTACCAAACATGAGATTGATATAAATAAGTCTTTTCAATTACCCCTAAGCCTTCTTCATCCACATCTTTGGTAGCTTCAATAAAAAATGTATGCAGTGCTTCACGCTCTTCATCTGATTTACAATGCCCGAACTGAATATAACGTGTGTTCAAGTCAACTCTAAGATTGCTTAGGTGAACCGCAGCAGTCAGCTTTTTATTGACAACATCTGACTCTTCCATAAGTGCGTATGCTTTTTCTGAACCACTTCGAGTAATGTGCCGACTCTGAATACGTTTTTCAAACTCCAGTATAGTAATATGCATATGATAAAAATCATATTTCTCAATAAGTCGCTTCGCTTTTTCAATAATCTTGAGTGCTTCAAGATAAAATGACTTGTAGTATAAGATATATGCAAAGTCAATCATTTCACGAGCTTCCATGTTTGGCTTTCTTGAAGACGTAATTACTCTGAGGCTGCTTAGAATTTGAGTATAGAGGTGTCTTTTCAAATTAGACAACTTAGCTTTAGAAAATCCACCTAAGTTTTTTTGTATTTGTTTTTCATCATATGCCTCTGCTTTATCAAGAATCTCAAAGAGTTCAATGAATTTAAGTTGTGATTGGCTATAATTCCGATTGGCATAAAGCCTAAAATTTCGCTTCTCAGCCTTGGTAAGCGATTTAATTAAGTTAAATAATTCTTTTGAAGTAGAGATGGGCATAACAATAAATTTATCTTATTTGCCTGATATTCAATATGTTAACTAAGTACAAGTTTGTTTACACACAACAATTTATATTAAATTAGAGGTAAATACTAGTTTAGTTTGCCATAAATTTGAATAATCAAAAGAAGTTAGATTCGATTATTAAGAATGATAGGAGAAACATCCACTGATATCATTTAGGACTGAGGTTTAGATGCAAAACGTTTTTGATTTTTATTATTATACATGTTAGTTATTTGTAGAGAGGCTTCTTTGTAGTGATGCAGAGAAGCCTCTTTTTTGTCTCTGATCTTTAAAAAACCACCAAGGAAGAGTAGCCAAATGTTAAAGTTTAGAGGCAATTAAAAAAAGGGCTAGTTTCATATATTAGGCAGTCTTACTTTTTAGCAAATCCTAATTTTGCTTATAAAAACAACTAGGCTACATATACTGAAGGACCACTTTTATTCAAAATATAATTTTGTAAACTGTCTTTAATTTATTTCTTTTAAGAATATATAATTATAATAATATATCAAACCAAATATGCTTTGGATGCGTTAATGGTGTATATTTGCAAATACAAATTATTTAATCCTATAAAATTTAAATTATGTTTGAAAGAAGATTCTCAAGAACTTACTTAGTTCCAGCCCCAGCTACACCAAAGACGAAGAAATAAATTGCGCTTTAGCGCAAGACTGATTCCAAGAGCACTAAGGACGTGACTAAATAAATAAAATAGAAAATTTCAAAACTTCTGAGCGGCTCAGCACTCATAAATGCTGAGCCCATTTATAAAAAATACATGCTTGTTCAGGGGTGTTATTTATTTTCAACTAAACCATTTTTCCATTTTGCGAAAGAGCACCATTTTTGTCAGAATTTATTTCGGAAATTGACTACTGTGATCTTGCAAAATGTTAAAGTTTTTTTTGAGTAAAATTTTAACACGCGAATAATAATTGGGCATAAATCACTTATAACCAAAGACATATTCCACAATTATATATACTGAAGTAACAACAGTAGATAATTACAACTTTCGCCATATTATCTGCTGTTTAATTTTCAGACACAAATTTGCCAGAAACCAAAAAAAAGTAAAAAGTGATAACATATACTTATGTCGAGTCGTTTTCACAAAGAAGTAGAGTATATCTACAGACCCATAATAAAATATTAGGTCCGACGATATATAAAGCAATCAAGCTAAATTAAAACTATTTAAAGGATCAACAATCAGAGTGTTGATCCTTTTTTTTAGCCTCCTTCACTAATGACCTTAATACACCCAAACCTTCTTTATAATTTTGAACCATTTGAATTCTAGGCAAATTTGACCTTTCTTTCTTGACTATATCGTAGGCCTTAATATCACTTTCGTTATATATCCAAATTGATCCTTTCTTGATATCTCCATATTCGTATTCTACTAAATGCAGATGATTAATATCGTCGAACTTAATATCAAGGATTTTCTTGAATCCTAGGAAAGAGTAATTGATACATAAAGCTTCATCAGTTATCTGATATACTGTCTTTTTCGCTAGTTGGAAGTATTTTACTTCTCGAAGTACTAAATAATAGAACAAAGCAGTATTTATACTCAACAGAAATTGGTTTGGGACATTTCTGCTATTTCTTTTACCCACTATCTTCGTTAAAAAATCTCGCTGATGCGAAGGCATCGCCTCGATTTTTTGCCTCGATATTGATCAAAATAAAGTCGCTCAAATTGTCCCAAACCATTTTCCATTGAGTATACCGCTAGTAACACAAGTAAGCCTAACATTATATTTATTTCCAATAAAATAGTAATGGAAAATAAATTGATAAAGAAACCCCATACTATTATTCCAAGTGGTCCAGTACTTTGATAATTACCAATCCAACCAAGAACAAAATTGAAATCTACTCCTGCATTTTTATTGGCCAATCCCAATATATTCAAAGGTGCATCAGCCCTTTCTTCCCAGATAATATTTTTGCTTATTGACTCCATCTTATTGCTTTCTAAATAAGATGCCTATAAATAAAGGGTTTCGCTAAAATTATCGATAAAAGTGGATAGTAATTCGACTTAGAATTTCATTCAAGAAAAATTTGATTGTACTCCCGTTAAGTATAGGCTAATCCTCTACTTCCCAAACAACCTTGACAAAAATGACTTCTTAGCTACAGCAAATTGAAAAATCTCTTCAGGATAATTAGAGACATCAAACTTAAAGGGCGTTTTTAATTTTGACTTCTTTGCTAACCAGTTCTTTGCAATAAATTGGCTAAGGGCTTCTGTTGTTTGCAATGGGTCTTCATTCATAGAATTAGCAAAGCCATCCAGCTCTGTTGCTGAACCAGGTAATCTATCTTCAAGATCGCGAATAATCATACGATTGAATATGGTAGCATATTTCTTTCCTTCTTTAAAATTCACCTTTTGATGCAGGAAAAAATTCATATTGTTTAGATATTCTGCATTTTTTAGTAGGAATTCTGACTTCGGTATAAACAACTGGAACAAGGAGAATCGCTGAGTATACTTCATGATATAGCCATATCTATCTTTCGAGATGGTATATTTTTTAGACTTTATGTTCTCTTGATTTAGTTTTTCAAAATAGTATTCGTATAATTCTAAATCAAGTTTATTCTTTTCTAGAATGAGAGCTCTGATTTCGTCATCCAACTCTTCTATCTTAGGCCTATTTAAGGTCACTCTTTTTACGTCTATCTTGGCTGGAATTTTTATATCTAGTTTGTCTCTAAAAAAGTCGAGAGACTTGCTATACTCTTCAAAAATGCCTACGTGGATAGGGAGTGAATCTGCCATCTTGATTACTCGCTCTAAGTCCGATTTAGTGGCTGGAGAATTTGGGTAAAATCTTTTACCTAAAAGGAAATTTAGCGTGCTATTACATGCTTGAGGATTCTTAGCATACTCTGTCAAGTTTTTAGGCTTCTTCTTAAAAAGCGCGAAATACTCCTTTCGATCTCTTACAAAGAAATATTCAGATACTACTTTGTCTACAGGATGGCGTAGCATCATATAAATTTTATAATTCTTGTACTTGTCAAAATTTTGGGACTTAAATATATCCCCTGCATTGGACAACTTTGTCTTGTGCACAATGTGGCGATAATTGAATTCATTCTTGCCTTGAATCCATTCTGTTCCATTAATAGCGCAGTCCAAAGTAGTACCGCCTGTTTTTGGTATATGTATAAAAATCTGATTCTCTTTCATCTGTAGTTAAATTCTATTATGAGCTTCTAAAGTTCTACTATTTAAACATTAAAATCCATTAAATAATTCATTTCAAATAATAATAAATATTGATGTATCCTATAGATCTTTTCACTTTATTATCACCTCCTTTTAGCTAGCTTAGTTTATGAACCAGCGAACGGAGTTCCGAATATCCCAATTGCTAATTCCGTCCAAATAAGTAAAAATAGTACGACTATGGATAAGCAAGCCAAGAGCCTAAGGCGTTTAGACTTGACCTTTGCCCAAAGTAAGAACAGCCCTAAAATGAAAGCATAAAGTAAAACACCTGCTATTACAAAATCTCCAAGTTTCCAATCTACTTCGGAAGTAAATTGCATAGCAATAAAAGGAATAAATAGAAGAAAACTAACTATGCTAAGTATAATGAGATTTGCACGCCTAAGGCCTATTTCGAAAAAATCCATATATGCTGAGTTAATTATACTAAGATAGAACAAAACTTTTTATTAGATATTATTGCGACTCGCTGAAAGCGACAAAGCTCGACAAGCCGGAGGCGCGTGAGAGACTAGGGATCGGCAGCGGCATACTGACTTTTTTGTCAGTATATAGCAGAGAGCCCGACCGCTATGCAGAGCTTGATGGGTAGGCAGGCGGTAGTCCCCAAAAATCACATTCTCTGCTCTATATCACTCACAAAGAAAACCGCATTATTGTTGAGGTCATAGAAACCAAATTCATTAGTACCCCATGGTGTATCCCAATTCATTTTATTTTTATGTACCGTTTTCCTCTCTAATAATTCATCAAAAATATCTTGAATATTTTTAACGAAAATTCGAATAACAGAACCTCCCAATAAAGGGTCATCCGGTATGCCAGCATGCCATTGTAGGTGCAAACTCAAATTGTCGCGCTTCAATACCGCATACATCTTATCCTTATGTACTACATGGAAGCCAACGTGATCAAGATACCATTGTACATCTCTATCGATGTCCTGGCTCGGTAGCACGGGAGTGATGTGAAGAAATTCGGTACACATAAAGGAATTATTTATTTTTGCTCTTCTCTACTTGACAAGCAAACTTTCTGAGCCAAATAATATACCATCCTTACTAAACTGCAAGAGGTAAAAACCTGGTGATAAAAATGAAATATCAAGACTGTTACCGACATCTTTTTTTGTCCACAATCTTTGACCCAAAAAATTAAAAATATTTACCTCGTAGCTATTTTGTTTTGTCTCTATATATAATATGTCCCTGCCGGGATTCGGATATAAAGTAAATCCATTTTGATTCTTAGGGATATTCGAGGCATCTGAAATTATATTACAAAAGTTAACACTAAAATCTTCATTGTAATGAATGTCGATATAATCCAAAATCACATTCGCTATAGAGTCAACAAGCATCTCCCTCATTTCCTCGTCAAATCGTATATCCTGATTCATCTCTATTTGGATAGCGTCAATCGCACCTCCATTATCCCTCGAGCCATGCCGCACGGTATTGAATCCGCCAGAAAAAAAAGGATCTTGCATACTTGGAAAAGGATCTTGCATACTTGGGACAGCTGGAAGGCCACTGTTGCTCAATAAAGTGCCAAAGCTATTTTCTCCTCTTAGCAGTTCAGAATGGCTCAAGTTTAATTGGTTGTCTCCAACAAGTGATCTAATACTGCTTTCCTGTATAAACTTGTCTGTATCTAATTCCTCATTTGTCAATTGCAGTTCTGACCTACTTAATAAATACCCTAGTTCTATTCTTTGGATGGTGTGGGCATGTCCATGCAAGTCCAAAAATAAACCGCGACCATAGTTGATTTCTGCTTGAATCTTTGCCGAGTCAATAAATGCATGATATCCCCTCCATGCTTGTTCTACAGTCTGATTACCCAATGCGGCTTCTCCAACATCTCTATTGGCGTCAAACTTGACCCTGTGTAATAAATTGATAACCAGGTGTGGAAAGCATCCTGTCTCTTCTAAAATAGCATCATAAACGGCCTCCGAAATAGGTTGTGTAAAAGAATCTTGACTAGTAGTACAAGTCTCACAATCTCTATCTGGAATTGCTTCTGGACGAAGAGATCCGCCATGGGGCGCTGAAAGAATTATAGGTAAATTGCCAGCTCGATATTCAACAAATTGAGTGGAGTCAAAATAAACTTCGCCTGGTATGAATTGCTGCGCAGTAAGCGAAGTGAAGAATAATATACAACAGGAAAGTAGAAGTAATTTGATTCTTAATAATTCAGTGCCCATATTTTCCTATAAAATTAGTCTATGCAAAGCTAAAAAACTCTGGCGTAACTTATGTATGGTAGACCAGTACCCAGAAAACTAAAGTTGGAATCGTAAATCAAAATAGCACCAATATCAAAAACATTCTTATTCTTAAAATAGCGAAATCCTTGAATACCCATCAAAATATTATAACTCGCAGCAATTGGTAAAATGTAATTTTCTGAAAGCAGAGCAAATTTTTGTCCAATCCGCTGCATACCCGCAATATAAAGAACAGGTGATTCTCTAAATTGACTATTAAGAAAAGCATAGCCTGCTCCAAAGCTAACATTAGAATCTTTAGTGCCTACAGTTATAGATCCGTGGCCAACAAGGGTTAAGTCCTGATCTTGTACTTTTACAGATAATAGCCCGCCAGATACATACGTTTCTTGCGTCAATTGATATCCTACCTTAGGACTAATAAAAAATGTAGGACCACCAGTCAAAATAGAAAATAAAAATTCCGCCCCAGCGTGTATAGAAATGTTGTTTGTAATACCATAATTAATGGAATTCAGTACTAATCCTGTATTCTGATAGTACCCTTCCTTTTTCTTCAACTGAATGGAATTGGGTCCAAAAAAATATTTAGAATAGAATTTTTGTGGAAAAAAAAACTTCCCTGAATAATTTAAAGGGCTTATTGATTTTACAGATTTTGATTTTAAGGTAATCTGTGCTACTTTAGTTTTTAAAACAATTGATTCTTCATCTTGAGACACTATAAGTCCATAGTACTCTTCTCCATTAAGCATGGTCACCAACATTGTTTCATCGCTCTCTTTAGAATCTAATGTAAGTTGCGCTGATATATCCGTTAAGTACATAGACAAAGTTACAAGCAGTAAAAAAATCTTCATTCCGTTATATTTTTAACTGTAATAATAGATAGGCTAAAATATTTTCAAAATTTTCGTGAATATCCTAAATAAGGGAGAGGAGGAGCCACGAATTGATCAATTGTCTCATATCCTAGTACTATACTTAACTCAAAAGCATTCTTACCTCTAAAATATCTTAGCCCTTGAAAGCCTATCAAAATGCTACTTCTAAAAGACTGTGGTATGAAATAGTTTTCAGACACTAGCATAAACCTATTTCCTATTTTTTGCATAGCAGATATAGTATAAAGCAACCGATCTCGAACAGAGCCATTAAAAAAGGTATCGCCTATACCAAAGGTCACATTAGCATTTTGCTCCCCAAAAGTAATCGACCCATAGTAGTAGCCAGCCAGTTCATCAAATGGAAATTTCACAAGTAACAGCCCTACCCCAATATGAACATCTCTTTTTAAAGCAAGGCCAAACCTAGGGTTGAGAAAATAAAAAAAATTGCTGTTTAAAAAAGTAATTAGTTCAGTCCCTGCTCTAATAGAGAGGTGGTTTGTTATACCATATTCAATAGAAGACAATAAGCCAAAAGAAGTTTGAAAGAAGGCTTCATTCCTTTTTAATGGTATTGTACTTGGCCCAATATAGTAACGAGTAGAATGCAGATGGGGATCACTATCACTTCCCCAATATTTTGACCTTTTTATCCTGCGGACTTCATTTACATTTAGTTTAATCTCTGCTACAGATGTCAGCAATACCAGGTACTCGATACCTTGCTCAACGTACTCTCCAATGTATCGTTCTCCATTGTCCATAATTACCCTTACCAAATCTCCAGGTTTTGGTATATAGACTTTCAGCTGAGCTTGCAACATAAAGAAAGGCAAAACAATTAAGCCAGCAATAAGTATGATTAGTCTCATTATATTTTAATTAATTTTACTTTAATAACAGAAGAATCTAGTGTTCACATATAATGGGCACCTCTATTAACCCCATTCAAGGTGTAATCAAAAATTGTAATTTTTTTTCATTTATCATCGCGATTTACTTCGCACGACGTCAAGAAGTCGTATAAATTGTTTATCAGTCGCTTAACTAGGGCTAAACTCCACCGTCCGACTGGCGTCAGCCGGGCGACACAGACTGGTCATCCAGGCG
>CAYWOZ010000082.1:9993-13917 GCA_964458675.1 uncultured Saprospiraceae bacterium | reverse complement strand
TCTCGAAACTCAAATTAGAACTCAAAAAGAGCAGTCAATTGGTTGTCTCTATAGGCGCTGGAATTATGATTATCGTAATGCTAGCTTTTATGTTAGGAATCTTTAAGCTACTATATTGGTTTACCCTTGGACCTTTGCTTGTAGCGTGCTTAGTCTTAGGCTACAAAAACAATCTTCGCTTTTTAAAATCCATCTCTATTGACCAGATTAAACCCTCAAAAAATATTGGTTTTATTGGTGTTTCTAGTTTGCTATTATTATTATTTGTAATACAACTCAATCTCGCACAGAATATCAGCCCGTTCCCAAAAGGATGGGATTCTATGGCGCTCTATGTCAAGTTACCCACAATCATAAATGATTATCATGGTTTGGTGAGAGGATACCAGCCTTATAATTGGTCGCTGTTAATGTCTTTTGGCTTGATTCTTTTTAATAGCCTAGAAACTGTATTGGCTCTATCATACGTGGGAGGTATTCTTTGCCTCTTGGGATTATATGCTATCGGTAAGGATATTCTAAAAATGGATCAAAACTACCTCCTTTTAGGGCTACTCATATTTTACTTAATTCCATCTGTAGGCTTCCAAAGTTTTCAAGAACAAAAAGTGGACCTTGGCCTACTTTTCATAGTTTTATGTTTAGTAATTCTACTTTTCTCTTGGATCAAGCAAAATAAAACAGCCTTACAGGATGAAGAAAATCTTGCATTAGGAAAAGGTTTGAAATTCTTTTTGAATCCATATTTGATCTTAATGGGATTGTTGACCGGTTTTGCATTTGGAATAAAACTAACTACTTTATTTTCTTACTTCAGCATAATAGCTATAATGTGGTTTGTTGAGTTTGGATTTATTGGTTTTCTTGGTTCTTCTTTTCTGTGTTGTTTTGCTATTCTCCTTGTAAAGCTTGATGATATGAGTGGTATGCGACCTTATCATTTGAGCGCAAACTATGTACAGTGGATATTATTGTTAATCGGTGCCGGTGCATTCGCATTTTTATTTTACAAATCCAAAAAGGGATTTATACGAAGCATTATGTTCAGCGTGGTATATAGTATGTTTTTTGGTTTAATGGCTGCACCATGGGTAACCAAAAACTTTATTGATTCTGACATGACCTTATCTTTTCAATACTTATTAAATGGTAAAACCAATACCCCACCGGCCAACCTTAATTATTTGAAAAAGAAATACGAAAAGCAACACAAAAAGAAATGAAAACTAGACTGAACTACAACATATCATTTCAAAGAATTTTTGCTTTTTTAACCTTACTGTTCTTGCTGACAGGGACCTTGATGGCACAAGAACAAGAAGTCAAAAAAATTGAAGGCGCTGATGCTGTGCGAGAAGAAATACAAAGGTACATGGGTTATGAACCTCTATTGCCCCGTTATCTCACCTTGCCTTATGATGCCACTACGAATGCCAATGTAGAAGCTCCTCATGTAGATATTGGATATCTCTTTATGGCTTTGATCCCGATTCTTTTTTTATTTGGATTTAAAAACAAACCGTGGCTTGGTCTTTTTTGTATGGTACTGCTCGCCATCCTTCTTTATATTTCATTAGGAAGTGGAAAGATTGTTTTCAACAATAGCTATATCCATACGGACACCTATATCACTAAGTCTGACGACGCAAAAATATCGTACTTTCCCAGTAAAATAATTAGTCCAATCTATAAAAGCATCGGTCAATCTTACAGAGGGGTTAACTCGTTTTTTAAACGCGTTTCAGGAGATGCCGATAGTTTTACCTACCCACTTTTGTTCTTATTGTTTGGGTTTATGATTTATTTAATTAGGCAAAGAACCTTTAAACACAGTAATTCCAAAAGAATTTTTATACTATTTATTTCTTTTTTCACTTTTATGTGGATGTTATTGACTGCTGGAATCATTTGGTACGGATACCCCATGATAGCCCTAAGTATTTTGCTTATTCTTTCAAGCATTTCTTCAAAAAAAGAGGACACCAATGAGTTATTTGATTTACGCACAAAGAAAATAATTGGATTATCTAGTATAGTAGTTTTTGTTGGGCTTAGTATGGTCTATCGCTTATCCAATTATCAGTTTATGCAAAGTGATGAAATGGGTAAGTTGCTCATTGATATTGGCGAGCTAAAATATCAATCAGGACGTCAAAACAAGAATGATGTGCTAGGAGGTTTTTTTCCTGGAGGCTTCACAGATGCGATACAAAAAATTAATAGTGAAGACGAATCACTAATTTATAGAGTAGGAACGGTTTTGCCCTTTTTCGTAAGAAAAAACGATAAAAGGGTCTTTTCGGATGATCAATTGCAGAATTTTGAAAAGCTTAGAACTCATTTCAATGATAAAAATACACTAATTGAGGTATTGAAATCTGGAGGATATAAGTATATCTTTGTAGACCTACTTACATATACAGTTGACAAGACTCCCGAAAGAACGCTTGAAAACAAATACAAAGAGTTTATGCGAGTACTTTATCAAAACCCCAAAGTCAAGCTTTTAGCTACTAATCGCAGAATAAATAATTCACAAGACCCACAAAAACCAAAACCTGAATTTGGTGTATTCGGTACCCCTATTAGTGGGTTCTATGGAAACTATGCCATTTTCGAGTTATTATAGAATTACAATAGAAAACAAACAATAAAAAATAATCCGAGTTTTGTTAAAGAACTACACTTATATCGTAATACCTGCTAAGGATGAATCCACTAGAATTGGTCATGTCCTTCATTCCTTAAAGGATTTAGGGTATTCCAATATTGTAGTTATCGATGATGGTAGCATAGATAATACGGGGGAAGTAGCCAAAGGCTTCGACGTACATGTTATCACTCATCCTATAAATATGGGACCTGGTGCTGCTACTCAAACTGGGATTACATATGCTCTTGATGAAGGTGCAGAATACATCGTCACTATAGATGCAGATACACAACACTTTCCAGAAGATATTCCTTCTCTTATAAAAGGAATAATAGACAACAATGCTGAAGTAGCCATTGGTTCTCGATTCTTAACTCCAAATAATATCCCACTTACGAGAATATTTTATAACAAGATCGCAAATGTAGTCACCTATATGACTACTGGCATATTCTTAAGTGATAGTCAATCAGGAATGAAGGCGTTTACCGCTGAATTTGCACGCAATTCTAAGCTTTATTATAATGGCTTTGAATTCTGTGTCGAGATTATTAGAAATATTCGAAAGAATAAAGTCCATCATGTAGAAATCCCTATTCGTGTCCAATACACTCAAGAGACACTCCAAAAGGGGCAAAATTTTTGGGTAGGATTTCAGATGCTGGGGCGTATCTTTAAAATATTCTAGGCTCAATATTAATTTATCTTCTTATCCCAAAATAGAAATTCGGGTTATGACTTGATCCATTATAGGATTGTGGTTCTAAGCTTATCTTTTCCTTTTTTATTTCTACATGTTGCTATAAGACTTGTAACATATTTCCTATTCTGGTGAATCCAATATCAAGAAGTAAATAGTTTTTGCATGAGGGATCGAAAGGGCTTGGTCCCGTGTAAGTGCGCATTGCCATGCGCCCTTACACGGGACGGGAGCGTAGCGCACCCCGAAAGAGCGCGACCTAATCTTTCGCGCTTTTCAGCGAAAGATTAGGGCATGCCCCAAAAAACTCCTTCAACATAAGTCAAAGGAGCATTTAATTTGAGAAAAATTGTACATCTCTATTCTAACCTATTCAAATATAAGGTGGATTTAGTCACTAAAAAGACCAATAAAAATCAATAGTCAGGCTTCCAAACATTTATCAAAAACCTTAAATGGTATTAGAATTGAATTTTCTTACTCCATTGATTATGACTACCTTTGCGCAAAATATTCCCTCACAAAATTTAATCAGTGATATGTCATTGAAAAAAGTAAAATCTGCACTCAT
>CAYWOZ010000082.1:0-9893 GCA_964458675.1 uncultured Saprospiraceae bacterium | reverse complement strand
GATCGTAAATATTTTGCAAAGAAGGCTTTTGAAGTGTCTTCACATTATGATGTGGCTATCTTCAATTATTTTGCGGATGGCGAAGAACCAAGTGCATTTAAACAAAGTGTGCAACCCGCTCAAGTATTGCGATATGGTGAAAACCCACATCAAAAAGGTATCTTTTATGGAAACCTAAATGACCTTTTTGAGATACATGGCGGTAAAGCATTGTCCTATAACAATTTAGTAGATATAGATGCAGCGGTATGTCTGATGGCAGAATTCAAAGATGCTGATCCTACTTTCGCCATTTTAAAACATACGAATGCATGTGGACTTGCTACTAGAAGCAATATAAATGAGGCGTGGCATGCTGCATTGGCTTGTGATAATATCTCCGCCTTTGGTGGAATCCTAATTGCGAATAGACCTATCGACCTAGCTACTGCGGAAGAAATAAATAAATTGTTCTATGAAGTCTTAATTGCCCCTGGTTTTGATAATGGAGCAATGGAGCTTTTGAGTCAAAAAAAGAAACGTATCTTGATGACAATTCAACATTGGAATCTTGAGAATAAAATGCATAAGAATTTGCTAAACGGAGTTTTGCAGCAAGATCGTGATACAAAAGTAGACATTGCAAAGGCGTTTACAACTGTAACAAAGGCGACTCCTTCTGATGTGCAGATGGCAGATTTAGAATTTGCCAGTATATGCGCAAAGCATCTCAAGTCAAATACTATCGCGCTTGTAAAAAATAAGCAAATGGTAGGAATGGGCTGTGGGCAAACCTCTCGGGTAGATGCCTGTATCCAAGCAATTGCTAAAGCTAAGCAATTTGGTTTCGATATAGACGGAGCGGTAATGGCTTCAGATGCTTTTTTCCCATTTCCAGATTGTGTAGAAATCGCTCATAAAGCAGGAATAAAAGCAGTAGTCCAACCAGGTGGTTCCATTAATGACAAATTGAGTATTCAGTACTGTAATGACAACAATGTCCCTATGGTAACGACAGGTACAAGACACTTCAAGCACTAATCCAAGAAAGACATACTTTGATACATGAACTTATGCATTGATATAGGAAATACGAGAATCAAGTATGCTATTTTTGATCAAAGCAAGCTCTTTGAAACGGGTACCTGGTCAAAGTTTAATGTCAGCACCTTGCGAAGGATACAAATAGATTTTCCTTCTATACAACGAATCATCATAAGTACAGTCACTTTAATAGATAAAGCGACGCAAAAAGAATTGAAAAAGTATCCAGATCGCTATTTATTACTTGACCATACTGTCCCCTTGCCCATCAAAAACAGGTATAAAAGTCCGGAGACACTTGGAAAAGACCGCTTGGCTTCAGTGGTGGGTGCAAAGGCACTTTATCCAAAAAGACCATGTCTTATAGTAGACGCAGGTACTTGTATCAAATATGACTTCATAAGTGCAAAATCAGTGTATAAAGGAGGAAGTATCAGTCCTGGAATGAATATGAGACTGGAGGCTATGCATCATTTTACGGCAAAATTGCCTCTTATTGAGCCATTTGATTATAAGAAATTGGTCGGTGAGGATACTCCATCTGCTTTATTGACTGGGGCTCAGCAGGGTGCTTTGAGCGAAATAAAAGGTATGATAGCCGCATATGTAGAAAAATATGGTCGAATTAAAGTAATATTTACGGGTGGAGATGCAATTTTCTTTGCTAAACGTATGAAAAGAAAGATATTTGTCAGTCCAAATTTAGTGCTTCTAGGACTGAACAAAATATTGAATTTTAACACAGCTTGATGCTTTGAAAAGGCCATCAAACTCTAATTTAATTGAATGTCAAATTTGAAAAACAATCTATTCGGATCCATTGTAGTTATTCTACTACTTTGTGCATCTGTTTCTACGTTTGGACAAACCTTATCTAGTGATAATAATACCCCTAAAAGAAACTCTCCTTACTCAAGACTTGGCATAGGAGATCCTGCTTTGCAGAACTATACCGCCTCTTTAGGAATGGGCGGACTAGGAGCAAGCTTCGCAGATGCGTATCATGTCAATCTAGTAAATCCCGCATCCATAGGTTTCTTAAAAGCAACTTCATTTGAGATTGGTGGATTTGCCAGAGCTGCAAATTTAGTTGCTGGGGAAACAGAACTCGATACTTATGCAGGAAACTTTTCCTACATTTCCATTGGATTTCCTATGAAGAATCCGATTAATATTGAATTGGATAGAAAAAAGCCCTTAGTAGATTGGAGGATGAACTTTGCATTAACTCCTTACTCCGATGTAGGCTACACTATTGAATCTGTTGACGAGATACCGGGTCAAGGCTTCTTTTCTAGCAGTTTTACCGGAAAAGGAGGTACTTACAAACTAGCTTGGACCAATGCAGTTGAATACAAAAATTTATCTGTAGGACTAGATATAGGTTACTTTTTTGGAAATATAATTGAAGAAAGAACAGCATTTTTTGAGAATTTGAGCAATGGGTTTTCTACTTCTTTAGTAGAAGAAACTAGTTTGAGTGGATTTATATTCAAGCTTGGCGGTATTTACAGACATGAGTTTGCAAATGTGGATGAAAAACCTACTAAAAGATTAACAGTTGGTGCTTACGCATCTAATAAAGCCAACATTAATACCAATTCTAGTCAATTTTTTAGACGACTTTCTAATACTTTTACTTCAGCAGACCCTAATTCATTAGATACAATACGAAACATCACAGATGAAAGAGGCAAAATAGAACTGCCAGGCGAAGTAGGAGTTGGATTTACTTATGAAAAAATCAATAAATTTCGTGTCGGAATCGACTTTTCTGCGTCACAATTTAGTAACTACACTGAGAACGGTCAATCTATTGGTTTAGTGAACAGTTCTCGAATAGCTGTAGGAGGTGAATTTATACCTAATTATAACTCATATAATAAATTTTTAGCAAGAGTGAGATATAAGGCGGGTTTCCACTTTTCGCAAGATGCTAGAGTGGATGAATTTAACGAACAATTAACGGAAACAGGAGTAACAATAGGCATGACAATGCCCGTTATCCTTCCGAGAGGTCAAAAGTCCTGGTTTAGCTTTGCCCTAACAGGAGGAAGCTTTGGAACCGATGGCTCTCTCAATGAAACATTTATAAGAGCGAATATAGGTTTCACATTAAATGATAACCTATGGTTCTACAAAAGAAAATTTAATTAAAGATGAAGATGTTTAGAAATTTACTTAGAATTTGTGGAGTACTTACAGTTTGTATTTTAGTTAATCAAGCTGCAATAGGTCAATGCGAAACTTGGATGGGTGCCGCTAATGAAAGCGAAATTACAGATGCGCATACTATTTATAGAGGGCATATGAAAACAGAAGAATTCGATGAGGCTTATGAGTTTTGGAAGGTAGCCTATGAAGCAGCTCCTGCTGCTGATGGTTCAAGAGACTTTCACTACACTGATGGTATTAAAATATATAAGAATAAATTAAAGAATGCTTCTACTGATGAAGAAAAGCAGGAGTATGTAGACATGGTTTTGAAATTGTATGACCAAGTAATTTCTTGCTATGAAGCTGGTTCTATAAAAATGAAAATCGACTCTAAAGAAAGAATAGCTTATTTCTTAGGTCGTAAGGCATATGATATGTATTACGAACTGCGTACTCCATATAGCATGACCTTTCCCGCTCTAGAAAAAGCAATTGAGGTAGGTGGAATGAACACAGAGTATATTGTGATCGCCCCTTATGCAGATGTGGCTACTTATCAGTTTTCAAATGATAAAATGGATAATGTAAAAGCGAGGGCAATCTATAATAAAATCATCGAGTTATCTGATCACAATATCAAGAATAACGAGAAGTATAGTAGTTATTACAAGCAGGCTAAGGAAAGTGCGCTTGGTTCATTCGCACCATTTGAGTCACAGGTATTTGATTGTGCTTACTTTATAAATAAATTGGAGCCTACTTATAGAGCAGATCCTGATAATCCTGCGGTAATCAAAGAAACAATTCAGACATTGAAGCGACAAGGCTGTGATTCTAGTGACGCATTAGTTGCGGAGTTAGAAGGTAAGTATGCTAAATATGCGAATGAAGAAAATGCAAAGCGTCAGGCTGAATTTGAAGCGAACAATCCAGCTATGTTAGCTAAGAAAGCATACGATGCAGCGGACTATGCTGGAGCAATTGCAAAATACCAGGAAGCTGCGAATTCTGCTAGCGACGCTAGTAAGCAGGCCGAGTATTACTTTAGAATTGCTTCTATCCAAGGAAGAAAATTAAAGAAATATGCTGATGCTAGAAGAAGCGCATTAAAGGCCGCAGAATTAAATCCAAATTACGGTAGACCCTATATGCTGATTGGTGACTTATATGCATCGTCAAGTAGAAACTGTGGAGACAACTTTATGCAAAGATGTGCTGTATTAGCTGCAATAAATAAGTATTCAAAAGCGAAATCTGTAGATTCATCTGTTGCTAGTGAAGCAAATAGTAGAATTGCAAAATATAGTGATTCAAAACCTTCCAAAGATGAAGCATTTATGCGTGGGTTCAAGTCAGGTCAGACAGTGAAGGTTGAGTGCTGGATTGGCGAAAAAGTTAAGCTTAGTTTCTAGTTTAGGTTCTACAAGCTAAAAAGGTGCTGCTTTCTTAGAAGGCAGCACCTTTTTTTATACGCTTATTTTTTACCTTAGCATTTAGACAGTCATATCAATATTTTAACTTCAGCAAATTATTGATTCTAGGCCACGCCAAAAGACCATAGATATTCATCCTTAAAAAAAAGATTGTGTTTATGAAAGCTTCATTAGTATTCTCAACAACTGTATTGATATGTTTATTTCTCATTGTTGGTTGCACTCCCAAGCTGACTGCTCCAGTAGTAAAACAAGAGCCAGCTAAATCTACTCCGCCTCCAAAAGATATGGGTGATGCGAGTCCGTGTACAAAATTTTCTGATGCCCAGAATCCTGAAGGCGTAAAGACGGCGCATGTTTTGTATAGGGACTTTATAAAACAGCATCAAATGAAAGAAGCAGTTGCGTATTGGGAGAAAGCGTATAATAGCGCGCCTGCTGCAGATGGATTCAGAGATTACCATTTTATGGATGGGATAAAGATTCAAGAGTATCTAATGAAAGAGGAAGTAGATAAGGAAAAGATAAAAGCATTTGAAGATAGAATATTTGAATTGTATGATGAAGCTGCGCAATGTTACCCTGCTAAGGCGAGCTTATACAAAGGACTTAAAGCTTTCAAACTCTACTACTCATTTCCTGATAGAGTAACGGACAAAGAAAAGTATGATTTATTCAAAGAGGTCATAGACGCAGATGGGGAAAAAACGGCAGACTTTGTAATCAATCCTTTTACCGCATTGCTGCTTGATCAAGTTGTCAACAATAAAATTTCTACGCAGGAAGGGCGAAAATATGCAGAGCAGGTTATGAAGATAGTGGAGTATGGGACTAAGAATTGTAAGACCTCTAAGGAGTGTGACCGTTGGGATCTTGTGAAAGGCTATGCGCCATTTCGATTAGAAGAGTTAGAAGGGATAGAAAGTTTCTATTCTTGTGAATATTATAAAGAGAAGTACACCAAAGAGTATGAGGCGAATCCATCAGATTGCGAAACTATTAGTTTAGTGTATAGCAGGTTAAAATGGGGTAAGTGTTCAAATACTGATGCGCTTATAGTAAAGCTTAAACCAGAAATTGATCGCTGTTTCCCACCAGAAGTAGTAACCAAGACGACAAGTGGGCCTTCATGTAATGCATTGCTAAGAGAAGCAAATTATTCTCAAGCGATTGAATGTTACGAAGCTCGAGCAGAAAAAAGTTCTGATTCTCAAAAATCTGCAGAGTATTATTTGACTATAGCTAAGATTTATTATGCGCATCTTAAGAAGTTTTCTTCTTCAAGAAAGTATGCTAGAAAGGCACTAAGTCTTAAACCAGGCTGGGGCAAGGCACATATTCTCATAGGCAAACTATATGCTTCTAGTGGCCCTTTATGTGGTCCAGGTCGTGGATTTGATTCTCAAGTTGTTACTTGGGTAGCAATAGATGAATGGAACAAAGCGAAAAGAGATCCTGAAACAGCTACCGAAGCAAGATCTTTGATTGCAAAATATCAGCAATACATGCCTAACAAAGAAGATATTTTTCAGCGCTCAATAAACGAAGGCGATAGCTTTACTGTGAAGTGCTGGATTAATCAATCTACGAAAGTTAGGACTCCTTAAAATCTAAGTTTACTACACCCAGATAAGTCATATCAAATGCTATTAAAATTTATAGCATTTGACTTGGCTCTTTTTGCCAGATCTTTTATTTCCACCTTTCTTCGAATTAGAACCTCCGATATTAAAAGGATTTGCTTTTACACCCACATAAAAGTCTGTCCCCCTAAATTCCTTAGTGCCTAGAAATGAACCTACATCATCAGATCCTACAACGATAAATCCTAGCCTAAGCGCTACACCCATTTTTACTCTATTATACTCTGTGATACTAACAGGTAGACTTATCATTCCCCAGCGATGTTCAAATCTTGGAGCAATAGCGGTAAAGTTTGTGGCTTTTATTGAGAAAGCCGAGAAAGAAATACGATTTATAAATAAAGCGGAGACATACACATTCTCAATCACCTTGTAGTCTGCTTGCAAACTAAAAGTAGTTGGTAAGCCTAGTCTTAGATTTTCATCCAATTCCGATAGCCCTATTCCGCCTAAAACATCCCTACTAGCCTGATCTCTAGCCTCTTCAAGGGTGGTAAAAGATTGGTAGGTTGATTCATCGAAGGTAGTGGCTTGAGTTCCTCTTAAGCCATGTACTTCTGTGTTTTCCCGAAACTGAACAGCCCCTATATCATTGATAGACGCTCCCAAACGCAATTTATATGTATCCGAATCATCTTCTACAACATAATTAAAGCCTAAGTCCACTCCTACTCCCCTTCCTGACGCGTCTCTATTATAATTCTGACCATCTACTAAGTCAAGATTAGAATTGCTAAATCCATACTGCACATCAAGACCCGATACCTCTACTGTATTGTTATCGTTGAACCTGATATTTGCCTGATTATTGAGTGAAATATAACCAGCCTCGTATCCTCTTAAGACTTTGGCATTTATACCAGCTGATATATATCCTGCATTTGTGCTTACCCTCTGGGAAAAATGTACCCCTATTTCATCCCATGCCATAAAACTGAAATTAAACGATGGAAAATCTATTAACTCATCAACTGCCTTAGATATATAGTTATAATAATTGAAACTACCAGGCAAATTTGGCGCTCCAGCCATCACTCTAAAATTATAGAATACTCCTATTGATTGGCCGCCATTAGTATTAAAAAGAAAAGAAGGGCCATTAACCATGACATTGGTCTGTACATATCTATTCTGGTCCGTACCCCTATAAAAGTCTGCTACTAAGTCTTGACCATCACTATTCTCTAAATCCCATCCTCTCTCTACTTGATTCGCATTTTTGCTTAAATCACCAACACTAGTATTAGAAATGAAAGCAACATTATTATCAAAGAAAAAACCTAATGAAGCTATATTCAAATCCCATCGTAAAAGATAGGAATTAGAAGATGCGGGATTTAAAAAGACAGAATTGATTCCAGAATAGTTTTCCATTCGTAAACCACTCTGATATTGTGCAGAAACTGAAAAGCCAAATAAACACAAAAATAGTAGACCTAGATATTTTGATTTGGTATACATATTAGGGAATTATAATATTAGTACGTCTTTGTTTTTCTCTTATTATGTGAAGAGAAAACAAATATCTAACCAAAAACCAGTCTTTCGAGATACGGAAGAAAGATATAAACCCCTATAATACTTGCAGTTATAGCACTTATTAACACAGCTCCTGCGGCGGCATCTTTTGTTTTTTTCGCTAAATTGTGGTAATCCTTTGTTACTAAATCGGTTAAATATTCAATAGAACTATTAAGTGATTCCATTGATAAAACAAAACCTATGCAGAGCAATACTACAATCCATTCCATTTTTGTTATATCAAAAATAAAACCTGCAAAAATTACAACAAGAGAAATGCAAATGTGAATTCGAAAATTAGGAGCACTGCGGAATATATCGGCAATCCCTTCTAAGGCATACTTAAAACTGATTAGCCGATTGCTGAACATTTACTTCATTGTTATTTAGTTGATAAGAGCCCTTGATACCTAGATGATTTGTAAATCTATTACTGATTGTTTGGAACTCTACACAATCGAAGTGTGATGAAAATAATATATGATCTGTAGGATTATCAAAAAATTGAAATCGTCTACTATCATTTAACAAAGTTTTTCTTTTTAAATCTTTGAGGTAATTCGAAAATTGAAGTTGATTAAAATCTCCAATTGTGATTACCGGATTAGACTGTTCAGAAACATATTTTTCCATAGCTTCAAACTGTGCTAGTATTTTAGAATCATCTGCACTACTTAATGCTGGATAAACATATGAAGAAATAATCGAAGTAGGTTGGTTTGCACATTGCACATCTATCACAAGGTTCGGAATATCGTCTACATAGAATGTGTCTAAATTTATAAATGGTAATTTCGAAAAAATCCCTAATCCTAGAAAGTCTTTTTGTCTGTGCACTAATGCTCTATGAGGGTAAAGTTGATTCAGCTCTTCTTTTAACACCATACCCATATCAGGCGTAATCTCCTGTAAGGATAGAATATCCACATTAACATTTTTGATTTCCTCTATAGTCTCATAGATATGTCCTTGTGTAGAAGCTATATTCAGTTGAGCTATATTGAGAGAAGCCTGAATGGTTTTGGATGGTAATTTCAAAACATTATTGGACGCACTTTTTAAATAAAGGCATAAAATAGCGCAAGCGATAAAACTTGTAAACAATAACCTTTTCTCATTAAAGATTAAAAACAGTAAGCCTAAGGCTAGGTTGGCAAACATGATGTGGACTGTGTAGTTCGCTCCGCTTCGAATTAGGCTGATGTCAGTCGGAAGCACGCAAAAAAGGGCAGAAGACATTATTAATATGCCTAGAACTACTTTTAAAGAATTATTTGCCATCCATTGAATTATGAATTCAAAAATAAGACATTATTAGTTCAAATTATCAAAAATTTCTCATTAGGAAATTCCATATCAAAGCCTAAGAAACAATACAAATCCAAGCTGAATTAGCTAAAACTAGCCCTTGTAAGTCAATATTTTAGTTAAAATTAGGCATATAGCTTCTAGATGGCAATTACACGCCGGCTTATAAACCAAAAATCTGATATTATCGTTCTTATTTATAATATATTTACTGACTCAAATTCCATTCAGTGATGAAACTTTACATACCCATTTTTAGATTCTGCGCATTTCTGGCCCTATTTGTTTTTTCTAGTAATGCGGTATTTGCTACCCACAACAGAGCTGGGGAAATCACTTACGTACAAGATCCAAATGTTGACTTTAGGGTTATAGCTACTATTACTACTTATACTCGTAGTAGTAGTGAACCGGCAGATCGAGATAGTTTAGAACTATGCTGGGGAGATGGTACTTGTGAATTTGTACTTAGGAACAATGGTCCAATTAGTGGTGGTGTCCCTCAAGGTGAAGAACTGCCAAACGATATTAAAATAAACTTTTATACCGCATCTCATTTATATCCTGGTCAAGGCCATTTCAGAATGAGTATGCTAGATCGGAATAGAAATGAGGGTATTATAAATGTGAACCCTCCCAATTCCGATCAAATTGAATTTTTCATAAGTACCACGGTTACTTTTAATAGTACTCAATTTCTTGGGATTAATAATTCTCCTGTTTTATTGCAACCTCCAATTGATATTGGATGTGTTGGCCAAAGATTTATACATAATCCGAATGCATTTGATATCGATGGAGATAGCCT
>CAYWOZ010000081.1:0-13964 GCA_964458675.1 uncultured Saprospiraceae bacterium | reverse complement strand
GTATTCCAAAATATTGAGGAACCTACACTAAGTGCTGGACAAAACACTACGCTAAATTGTGGCGTAAGTTCATTGACACTGGATGGTTCACTCAACTCTAATGAAACCGATATAGAAATAATTTGGACTTCAGCCGATGGAACAATCATCAATGGAGAAGATACTTTCACTCCGGAGGTTAGCACGGCAGGAACCTACACCTTGACCATTGTCAATAATGAAAATGGATGCTCAAACGAAAGTCAAGTAATTATAGAGCCTAATATGGATTTGCCAACAATTGAATTTCAAACAACGGCAGACTTCACCTGTGGAACCGCTAGCATTATCTTAGATGCCAGTGCATCTGCCAATGGTCCAGGCATTATCTATAGTTGGACGAGCACTTCTGGAGCAAACATATTTGGTGGAGACACTCCTAATCCAGAAGTGTTCGAGCCTGGAGAATATATTTTGACTATTTCAAATACAAATAACAATTGTGAAAGCACTAGCAGTGTAACAGTAGCAGCCGATACTTTATCTCCTAGTGTAGTGCTTGCTGCTGCCGAAAATCTAAGCTGTACTATAAATGAACTTGATTTGGCGATTACTTCAGATATAAATAATCTAGAGATAGCATGGACTGCTTTGACAGGAAATATTCTGAATGGAGAAGACACCGCTACTCCAAGAGTAGACCAAGCTGGTGACTACCAAGCAGTAGTCACTTCGACAGAAAATGGATGCACCGCTTCAGCTATCGTAGAAGTAAGACTAGATGACAACACGCCTACTGTTGCTATCGAGATACCAGAAGAACTTAATTGTAATCAAACTCAAATTACTTTGGATGCCGGTCTTTCTTCTCAAGGAACAAATCTTTCGATTCTTTGGGAAAACGAAAATGGAAATTTTGTATCTGGTGAAGATGGTTTGAACCCAATCGTAGATATGCCAGGTATGTACACGCTTACCATTATTGACAATCTAAATGGATGTGAGGTGTCGCAATCTGTTACTGTTTCAGAAAACATGGTACTCCCTGAAGTGAGCATCGACCCTCCTAATATGCTTAATTGCAGAGATCTAGTTACCACTATACAAGCGGTTAACATTGGAAATAGCAATTACGAGTACACTTGGCTGACGACAGATGGTAACATAGTGAATGGAGCGAATACATTGAATCCCGAATTAGATGCCGATGGCACTTATCAATTGACCGCCATAGATACTCAAAACGGTTGTTCGGCTACCTTCGAAATAAGTGTATTAAGAGATGTCGACCAACCAGCAATTGTACTCGGTAATGATAGGGATCTAACTTGTACAGAGCCAACTGCTCTAGTCAGTGGCATTGGATCTAGTGAAGGATCAGAGTTTATTTATTCTTGGACGGACGATAGTGGGAATCAAGTAGCAAACACTCTTGAAACTACTTTCAACATAGAAGGAAATTATACACTCGAAATTCTAAATAATGAGAACGGTTGTTCTAATACATCTATGCTTGTTGTGGCAGATTTGAAAGAGATACCTGAGGTAATTGTAGCTTCTCCAGAAACAATTAATTGCAACAGCCCGAGTATTTCCTTAACAGCACTAGCTACCAATAATAGCAATCTTGAATATACTTGGATGGATGCAAATGGCACTATCCTTAATACCAATACTTCAGATGTGGATATTGACGTAAATGTGGCTGGCTCATATACTGTATTTATTTCAAATCCACTAAATGGTTGTGATACCACTATCAACCTAGTTGTTGACGAGAATCTAAATGAGCCTATGGTTGAAGTAAATGCAGACAACGCTGGCGAGATAACCTGTGAGAATCCAACAGTGACTTTGACTGGCACTTTAAATGGACTAAATGAAGATGATGTAGATTTTGTTTGGGAAACTACTAATGGTAACATTATAAGTGGGGAAAACACCCTTACTCCTATCGTCAATACACAAGGAACTTATCAACTCCTAGTAACGGATTTGAGTAACGGTTGCTCTAATATGAATGAAGTCAATATCACCCAAGACGACGCGATTCCTTTATCAACTCTCAATCAGCCTGAAGAATTAAACTGTATCGTTTCTACAACTACCTTATCTATCCCTGTTAATACGGGCAATGTCGAAATCGTCTGGACTTTGGACGGCATCATTATTCCTAATGCAAACAGCTCAGAATTAGTGGTGGATAGCCCTGGAGAATATTCTGTACTTTTATCAAATCTTGATAATGGCTGTAATAGTATGGACATTGCCATCGTAACACAAGACATAGAAAGACCAATAGTAAATGCCGGATCTGACTTTGAATTGCAATGCAATATTCCAGAATTTCAAATAGAAGGAACTAGTGATGGAAATCCTAATTTTACCATCTCATGGGATGTAGGTACAGGGAATATTTCACAAGGGGCAACAAGCTTAACTCCTACGGTAAATTCTCCTGGTACATATACTTTGACAGCGACTAACGAAAACAATGGCTGTATGAGTACAGATGAGGTTATCATTTCAATCAACAACGACCTCCCTTTTGATGTATTGACAGAAAGTCAAGATCCACTTTGTATTGGAGATGTAGGTTCTTTTAGTGTACAAGAAGTACTAGGAGGTGAAGGGCCTTTCACATACTCCATAGACGGAGGGGATACTTTCTCTGAGGTCGACAACTTTGAATCCTTAGAGCCTGGCCTGTATGAAATCGCCATTTTGGATGCAAATGAGTGTCCATTTCTTTTAGACTTCGAAATAGAATCTCCAGAGGCCATTGGTGTAAACCTGCCAGTAGAAGTAGAAGTACTATTGGGCGACAGTACAAACTTTGAAGCTATATTAAGCAACATTGATATCAACGATATACAATCTATTCAATGGACACCTAGTTCAGGACTTTCTTGTGATGACTGTTTGAATCCAACTGTATTAAGCAACAGTGATATTAATTATGAACTGGAGGTAATCCTAAGTAGCGGATGTTCGGCTAACGCTACAGTACAACTCAGGATTGATAGAAACTTGGATGTCTATGTACCTGATGCCTTTTCTCCTTATAATAGTGATGGAATTAATGATGAATTCTTCCTTTTTGCAAGAGAACGTGCCGTTACGAATATTAATTCGTTTGCGATATATGATAGATGGGGTAATCAAGTTTTCCTTCAAGAAAATATTCAGCCCAATGATCCGAGCGTCGGTTGGAGAGGAGAATTTAGAGAGGAAAGATTCAATCCAGGTGTTTTCATCTACGTCATCGAAGTAGAGTTTAGAACGGGTAATACAGAAATCCTAAAAGGGAATGTTACTGTGATGGAATAATCTGTATAGCATTTTGAACACTTAAAATAAAATGGCTTATTCTTTGAAATTAGTATCATATTGAATCATGAAAATAGTCGACGATAAAAACATTTACCCAAATGAATTAGTGCCCGTATTGGAACACTACAAAGAATATTTCGATGTTGTCAAGATATGTTTTCTTCCATTTTTTAAACTGAATTCAGATTCTGACATCACATCAAAAAAGTTCAGCAAGCAAATAAGCTTTGAAGAATTAAAATCAAAATATGAACTGTTCAAAAATATAAGTACACCAAATGCAGAAATTTATGTACCAAATGAAAACTACCCACAAAAAAATGAAATAGTTAATTCAGGTCAAATAGTGAATTGGACTGAAATAGTTTCTAAGACCGAATTAGAAAATTATAGACAAACAAATCAAGCACTAAAGACATCAATAGGAGCATACAAAAAACCTCTAAGAAGATTTGATCTGTATAGCAAATTGGAAAAATACACCAAAGCAAATAAAATATGGCATCCAAATGAAGGTCAATTTGATATATTCACAAAGATGAGTATATACAAGTTACTTAAAAAGTTGAAGAAAAATAAAGTAATAGTAATTAGTGAATACTATGATGAAACGAAGGAGTTAAATATTGAAAATATATCAAAAGTAGAATTTGTTGATGCTATAAAGTTTAAAGATTACTATATTTTTTCAAAAGACGAATCAGTTCTTTTTGCAATAAGTTGGGATGATTTCTTCTTCCTCATTGCAACAAAAAAAGAGAACTTAAAAGTAATTAACGAAGTAACAGAAATTGAAGGATTTATAGCAAATGAAAACGATTCGCATCTGTGGGATTGGGAAGAAGGAGAAATTGAAAAAATATTAAACGCTGCTGTGAAATCAAATAAAAAATCTTAGTGAAAACAATACTCAAGAGCCAACTCTGATATTAACATGCGAGGTAGACGACAAGAGACATCGTCTGTAATTCAAAAATATTCCCTTTCCGAACAAGGGATAGGAATCAGACGACTGTAGGGGCGAATGGATTGGGCAGTTTGCTTTGGTGTTCGCCCAGAAAGGAGTAGTCCAAGTATATGCGTAGGCATTGCAGCTATGCTGACGCAGGACCGAAGTGAAACGGAGTGATGGATGAGCCCGGTCATAGTCTGTAGCTTTTCGCGAAAGACTATGATGGTCCCAACTAAAACTACCCCATCCTTTTTTTATAATCTGAATAAGAAAATTTGCGCAGTGTTCGGTAGCCTTTCTCCGCAGACCAAGCGCCTAATTCCGGATGACAAACTCCATTGAACATATTTGTTTTGACTGTGGTGTAGTGCATCATATCCTTGAACACGATGCGATCTCCAATTTCTACCTCTTCTTCAAAGCCATAAGTTTCTAAAAAGTCTCCAGCTAAACAGGAAGTCCCCCCAAGGCGATATTGAAATTTACCTACACCATCCTTATTTGCCCCGTGGATATCTGGGCGATAAGGCATCTCCAAGGTATCAGGCATGTGAGAAGTGAAAGAGGTGTTTAGTATGAGCGTCTGAATTCCATTGGCAGTGACGATGTCTTCAACTCTTGTGACAAGAGCCCCAGTGTTCAAAACAATAGCCGAGCCTGGCTCCATAATAACTTGGGTACCATATTTGGCTGAAATTTTTTTGCACTGAAAAATTAGCTTCGTCAAATCATAATCCTTTCCAGTGATTAAATGACCTCCCCCGATGTTAATCCATTTAAGGTCAAATAAGAGGTCGTGGAATTTTTCTTCTACAGCCTTCATAACATTGACGAAATCTAATGCACTAGATTCGCATAGAACATGAAAGTGCAGGCCTTCAATTCCTTCAGGTATTTTCTTTATATGCTCAGATGTAATACCTAGTCGGCTACCTGGGGCAGCTGGATTATACAGGTCAAATTCGACGGGTGAAAATTCTGGATTGATTCGAAGACCAAAAGAGACTTTGTCGTTTATTTTATCTTTATATTTTTCGTATTGAGAGAGAGAATTGAATGTGACATAATCGCTATAGTAAATCACCTTATCAATACTCTCTTCTGTATAAACTGGAGAATAAGAGTGCGCTCGACAATTCATTTCCTCAAATATCAACTGCGCTTCAAATGCGGAACTCGCAGTGGCACCATCCAGATATTTTTTAATTAAGGGAAAGTAATGCCAATTGGCATACGCTTTAAGTGCCAGAATGATTTTGATGTCTGCATTCTTTCGAAGCTCCTTTATCAATTCAAGATTCTTCAGCAATGCATCTTCGTCTTGAATAAAACAAAGCGGAGGTACGCTAGAAAAATCGAGTTTATCGAACATCACAATTCTAATTTCACATTTACTTTCTCATGCCACTGTAATCCATGTTTGTTGAGTTCCTTCATAAATGGATCCGGATTGAATTCTTCTACATTAAAAACTCCGCTTCCTTTCCATTTCTTTTGAAGAATCATCTTTGCTCCTATCATGGCAGGTACTCCTGTAGTATACGATACACCTTGAGCACCTGTTTCATCATATGCTGCCTGGTGTGAACAATTGTTCCAAATGTAATACGTTTTCTTTTTTCCGTCCTTAATTCCTTTAATACGGCAGCCAATAGAGGTTTCTCCAGAATAATTTTCACCTAGATCGCCAGGATTGGGTAATACCTCCTTGAGAAACTGAAGTGGAACGATGTCTACCCCTTTATACTTAATAGTATCGATACGTGACATACCAATATTCTCTATCACTCTCAAATGAGTGAGGTACTCCTTCCCAAAAGTCATCCAAAAACGGGCTTGCTTGATGGTAGGAAAATGCTTTACCAAAGACTCTAACTCCTCATGATATAAAAGGTAAGAATCTCGTTTTCCAATATTGGGATAGGTGAGTTTTTTCTTGATGGCAAAAGGGGCTGTTTCAATCCACTTTCCATTTTTATAGTAACGTCCATTTTGTGTAATCTCTCGAATATTTATTTCAGGATTAAAGTTGGTTGCGAAAGCTTTCCCATGGTCTCCCCCATTGCAATCTACAATGTCCAAATAATGAATCTCGTCAAAATGGTGCTTCACGGCATGCTTCGTAAAAACACCGGTGACTCCTGGATCAAAACCGCAGCCTAAAACGGCAGTTATCCCAGCCTCCTTAAATCTATCATGATAGGCCCATTGCCAAGAGTACTCAAATTTGGCTTCATCCTTTGGCTCATAATTGGCCGTATCCAAATAAGGTGTTTTGGTTTTGAGGCAGGCCTCCATAATAGTTAAATCTTGATAGGGTAAAGCCAAATGAACGAGCACATCTGGCTTAAAAGACTTTATCAAGCGAACCAATGCAGGCACATTTTCAGCATCTATCTTTTTGGTTTTGATATCATCCCGCTTGTATTTCTTAGCGATATCTTTTGCAATAGCATCGCACTTTGATTTTGTACGACTGGCTATCATTATTTTTTTGAACACTCGCTTTTGTGCTGCCATCTTGAAGGCTGTTACTCGGGCTACTCCGCCTGCACCAATTATCAATACTTTTGACATAAATTTATATTATTGGATATTTTAAAATTCTTGGTGCAAAACTAATCTCAAAAAGTGGATTTGCAAATATTGAGAATATCTAATTTTAAAATTCAAATTGCTGTACTTTCCAATTTAATTTAGTCCATCTTTGCAGGATTAAATGAAACAAGATTCAGTCCTTTCTCAACAGCCTCTTTATACCAGCGCATTCTTTGTCCTATGCATAAGCCATGCCCTGTTTGGAGCATCATTCAGTATGATGCTGCCTGAGCTACCTGCACATTTAAAGCTTTTGGGAGGAGAAGAGTATGTAGGATTGATCATCGCTTTATTCACATTGACTGCAGGAGTAAGTCGTCCATTCAGTGGAAAGTTGACGGATACCATAGGAAGGATACCCGTGATGGTTATAGGGACGGGAGTCTGTATTGTTTGTAGTCTACTCTACCCATTCATTACGAGTGTGGTTGGATTTCTACTTTTACGTCTTATACATGGATTTTCTACAGGATTTAAACCTACCGCTACCACAGCCTATGTAGCAGACATGGTCCCTATGCATCGACGAGGCGAGGCAATGGGTATACTAGGTGTTTCACTTAACACGGGCACTTCTGGAGCGCCCCCATTTGGAAGCTACTTGGTGAATAACTTTTCTATGGATACCATGTTCTATGTTTCTTCTTTTCTAGCTATTATTTCTGTGGCATTGCTACTAGGTTTGAAAGAAACCTTAGTGAACAAAAAGAAATTTTCAGGCAAACTATTACTCTTAAAAAAGACAGAAATATTTCATAAAGCAGGAATTAGACCCGCTATCATCACCTTTACTTTGTACTTTGGATTTGGAGCCATCCTTACTATTGTTCCAAATCAATGTGAGTATCTCGGAATAGAGAATAAGGGAATGTATCTCGGGATAATAACCGCCTCTTCGATTGCCTCCAGATTAATAGCGGGTAGAGTATCCGACATTTATGGTCGGCTACCAGTTCTAAAAGTAGCCCTTTTCTGTGTAGTTGGATCTTTGATATTTTTTGGATATTCCAACAGTCAGACTTGGTTGTTTTTAGGAGCAGGTATGCTCGGGTTTTCTTTTGGAATATCTAGTCCTGCCATGTTTGCATGGGCCATCGATAGAGCAGACCCCAAGCATCTAGGTCAAGTACTTGCTACGGTGTTCATTGCCCTAGAAGCAGGTATAGGAATGGGGGCTTTACTCAGCGCACAAACGTATCAAAACAAGGTTGAAAATTTCACTTTTAGCTTCTTGGTAACTGCTGCCATAAGTACTCTGGGTTTGCTCTACTTGTTCACTATTAAGAAGGAAGAGCCCTATATTTCACCTGAATAGATATAAAAAAGGCTATCAGATTAAGTATAATCGTACGAAATATGGTAAAAACTTGACATTTGCACTCAAAACATAAGGATTACTGTTCTTATTCCAAGCGCGCGTGTGAGTTTTGCATTATATTTGTAATAAATACTTCATATATCAATCATGAGAATTGTTGCTATCATATTAGCTTTGTTTGTGGCTTTCCCAAATATGGGATATGCACTGACTAGCACATGTTGCTCTCTCGAGGAGACCCAACACGATAGTTGTGATGATGATACCCTTAACATGAATCAAGAGTCAGAGAATTCAAAAGAAGAGCAATGTCCATGTGATGGTCAATGCGATTGTTCTTGCTGTATGAATACCTTCCTTATTAAGGATGAAATATCAAATGTGGAAAAGATAGAAAGTTCTATTTCTAAAACTTCTCCGCTATCACCTGGCACGGCTTTTCGCCTTGGCTTTTACAATCTAATCTGGCAACCACCTCAAGTAGGATAAAAATCCTACCCTAGCGGTAGTCCCATTTTTTAGCCAATTCATTTTATCAATTTTGTATTTACTTAGGCGTATTATCCATTTATATGCCTAATCAACATATCGTAATGAAACGTATATTTTTCATCATCTTGCTTGGGGTATCCATATGTGCAGTGAACCTTTCTGCACAAGGCACGCCGATAAAAAGCAAAAAAGCACAAATCCATGTCAAGGGTGCTTGTAGTATGTGTTCGGACAGAATACAGACTTTTGCAATAATGACCGATGGAGTGCTCAAAGCGCAATATGATTTAGAGCGTCAGATATTATTTGTAGAGGTAGACAAAAACACGTTTGACAAGAATGCTTTACATCAAAATATCGCGAATGCTGGGCATAGCACCAATAAAGTAGAAGCTAGTACAGATGCATATGCTAATTTACCAGGTTGCTGTCAATACAGTGGTCTTCCAATTTCAGATCACAATACGCACGAAGGACATGTACATGATGAACATGATGGACACGATTCCACCTCAGAAAACTTAGAGTCTAAAAATGTAGTCAAGTCCTCAACAAAAAAGAAAAAAGAAAAAATTCATGTCAAAGGAGCATGCGGTATGTGTTCGGATCGAATACAAACCATTGCTATTCTTACCGACGGAGTGCTCAAAGCAGAGTACGATTTGCAGCGACAAATTCTAATTGTAGAAGTAGACGAAAATACATTTGACAAAAACATTCTTCATCAAAACTTAGCAGATGCTGGCCATAGTACCAATAAGACAGAAGCTAGCGCAGAGGCATACAAAAATCTACCGGCCTGTTGCCAGTACGCTGGCCTTGCGAAAGAGACTGAGGTTCTCGATGAACAAACAAATAACACAAAACCTTTTGCCAATGTTAGAACTCCTGGAGAAACGGTTACGGGTATGATTTATGAACGAGATCCTAATGGAAACAGAATTCCTCTAATTGGAGCAACTGTAAAATGGCTTGACCAAAAAGCAGGGACCACCACGGATATAGACGGCCAATTTCACTTGGACAGAATGGGCAATTCAGAAGAAATAGAAGTGAGCTATGTCGGATATGAAAACGACACTATTTCGATGAAAAACGAAAGTATGGTATCAATCGTACTAACTGATGCACTTACCTTAAATACGGTAGAAGTAGTACATCGAAAAAAGACAACCGAAATATCTTATCTCAATCCTATCAAGGTTCAAAACATTGGAGAAAAGGAATTTCTAAAAGCAGCATGCTGTAATATTGCAGAAAGCTTTGAGACCAATCCCTCTGTTGATGTATCTTTTACAGATGCCGTCACGGGCACGCGAAAAATACAGCTTTTAGGTTTGGAAGGGCCTAACATACAAGTGACTCGTGAAAACATGCCCTACATAAGAGGATTGGCTGCGCTCTACGGTTTTGAGTTTACCCCTGGTACTTGGTTAGAAGGAATTCAACTCAATATGGGGACTGGTTCTGTCGCAAACGGTTATGAAAGTCTTGCAGGTCAAATTAATATCGAGCTTAAGAAACCATGCAGCAATATGGAAAAATTTTACCTCAATTTTTATGCGAATGAGGGAGGCCGACTTGAAGGCAATGCCAATATTAGACATGATATCAATGACAAGTGGCATTCCGCTACCTTGATACATTTTAAGAAGAATTTTTTCGAAAATGATAGAAACGAAGATGGCTTTTTAGATAGTCCACTTACAGAAAATTTTATAGCCCTTCACCGTTGGAAATATATTGGAGATGATGGAATTAGATTTCAAGCAGGTGTCAAAGGAACTGTATCGAACAAAATCAGTGGGCAAGTAGGTTCAGAAACTATTTTTGGAGAAGTAGATACAGATTTATGGGGTGCTACTATCGATAATGACAGATTGGAAGGTTGGGTGAAATTGGGCAAGGTGTTTTTGGACAATCCATTAGGCAGTATGGGACTTCAATTATCAGGTACCTTTCATAAGCAGGATACTCAGTTTGGGATACCTTCTGCTGAAAGTAATCCTAGCCTATTCAAAATTTACGATGCCAAGCAAGAAAGTTTTTATGCCAACTATATTTATCAAAATGTATTGGGTTCAGTGAAGCACAAATATCGAGTTGGGTATAGTTTTGTTTATGACAATTTTGAAGAGATTGTAGGACGTACTCCATTCGATAGACGCGAGGTTACTTCTGGTATCTTTGGAGAATACACCTTCTCACCTAGTGAAAAGTTTACAGCGGTGTTAGGTTTGAGACAAGACCTCCATAATAGCTATGGTGTGTTTATCACTCCACGTGCTAACCTTCGATATGCACCAAATGATGACACGGTATTCCGACTTGCTGCAGGTCGTTCCTTGCGCACCGCCACTGTTTTTGCAGAGAACATTGGAATCTTTACTAGCAACCGACAGATTAGGTTTAGTCCAGGAGCACCTTCCAATTATCCATATAGCTTACGCCCAGAAATCGGCTGGAATTTTGGAGCCAACCTTAGCAAAGCGGCAAGACTCGGTGCCAAGGAAGTGGTCTTTGGATTGGATTACTATTATACATTTTTCCAAGATCAGGTGATTGTAGATTACGATCATGATGTTACCTCTATTAGTATTTACAATTTGGATGGTCGGTCATACTCACATAGTGTACAAGCTCAGATTGATACAGAGCTATTTCCATTTTTCGATGTTAGATTGGCATATAGATACAATGATGTTCAAATTGATCAATTAGATGGCCGCTTGCGTAAACCCCTCTCGTCTATCCAGCGTGCCTTTATCAATATGGCATATGAGATTGAGCATAAGTGGGCTTTCGACGCAACCGTTAATTGGCAGGGGCAAAAACGTATCCCTTTTACTGGTACTAATCCAGTGGAATTTCAGCTAGACGAATATTCTCCAGATTACTTTATAGTCAATGCACAGGTTACAAAAAAGTGGAACGCTGTAGAGTGGTATCTCGGTGTAGAAAATTTATTAAATTTTAGGCAGGACTCTCCTATCATTTCTGCAGATAATCCAAGTTCAGAATTCTTTGACAGCTCTCTAGTATGGGGACCTATTTTTGGGAGAAATGTTTATACAGGGGTTCGATATAAGATACCTTAGATTTGCCTTTAAATTTATTTGGGGACTCCACCTATGTAGCAAAGCCCAGGAAAAGGGCTGTGCTACATGGTGTCGGGTCTTCCGTTCTTACCGCTGAAAAAGCGATACCACTTCAGCCCCTAGTCTCTAGCGCACTCCGTTTGACTCGCTTTGACACCTTTGGTGTGTCGCGCCGGCATTTATCATTTATTTTCAAAAAAAAGGTATAAAAATGAACGTCTGCTTTGCTGTGGTGTACTATAGGCCAAACACAATATAAAAGATGTACTCCATTATAAAAAGTCTATTTTTCACATCCATATTCCTGGGATTTCAAACGGCCATTTATGCTGAGCCACTCAGCACAAAGCCAGAAAAAATTGTGTCCATCACACAAAAATTATTTGAAATAGACTATTACCACGAGCAAGTTGATCTTTGGAATAAAGAAATTCTAGATGAGAATGATGATGCCTATGCCTGGATGAATTATTATCTAGCCTGCAGAGTGGTAAACATCCTTACCAAGGAGCAAAATCCGCATGACCTACAAAAAATATACAAGCAAATCGAACTCAATGTAAAAGATACTTATGAGTATCATTATCTCACTTATCTAAACGGTGGAGGAAACACTGCCCTTTTTTCTCATTTAGAAAAAGCATATGATCTAGATCCAAAGCGAACAGAGGTTCTAAGTCATCTGGTTGCCTATTACGCCATTAAAGGGGAAGCAGGTAAAATGGCTACCTATAATAAACTTTGGTTAGAAAGCGGAGAGATTTCTTCTGGTATTCTCAATTGGAATTATAACGCACTAATCGGTCTAGAGAAAAATGCTATTTTATTGACTTACGGGGATAATGATACTTATCCCTCATGGATGCTTCAGCAGATTAAAGGTATTCGCACTGACGTAAAAGTTATCAATATTCACCTCTTGAGAAACCAAGAATATATCAAAAAAGTATTTGATGAATGCAAGATAATGCGTTTTCCTTCAAATAAAGGGCAAATCGAGGGATCCGATTTACTCTCTTATGTTGATCATATTTTTCATTATTCTAGGCGACCAGTTTATGTGAATGTAACTCTACCTAAGCTTATCAGAGATAAATATAAAGATGCACTTTACACAATAGGTTTGGCGTTTAAATATTCAGAAACAGGTTTCGATAATATAACAAGTTTAAAAAATAATTATGAAAATAGATTTTTGAAAGATTATTTAAAAGTGAGTTTATCCTATGACAAAAGTGTCACTGTGCTCAATTCGCTGAATGTAAATTATCTCCCTGCATTCATTTCACTTTACAAGCATTACTTAAAGAATGAAAAGCAAAGTAAGGCTGAAAATATTAATATCATAATTGACAATATTGCTACAGCCAGTGGCCGTGCAGATGAAATAGCTGCTGTGTTAGAAAGATCTAAAAACAAAAATCGCAAAATAGATTCTCATATAAATATCAAAACGCTAGACAAAATGATGATGGAGGTTACTCCACATTTGTGGGCTTCAGAAACAGAAACCACCAATGAGTTTTATGAAAACTTTCTTTTAGATCTCCTCAAAGAAAAGGAATTTGAAATGCTGGAAAAGTGTAAAACTAATAAAGTAGATTGGATGAGTATGATAGCAGAAAAATTTAAACATCTTACCCAGGAAGAGGCTTACATTCATGCCAACCCAAATGATGGGCACGTACCCGTTATTAACATGACATATGAAGCAGCAGAAGCTTATTGTGAATGGCTTACCATAGCATATAATAGCTATTCCAAAAAGAAAAGGTATAAGGAGGTTTTGTTTCGACTCCCTACAGAAGAAGAATGGGAATTCGCTGCACATGCGGGGCGTCCAAATGCGCCCTATCCATGGGGTGGTTTTTATGCAGTAAATTCAAAAGGTTGTTATTTAGCGAATTTCGATTCAAGCAACGAACCTCCTCCACAAGAATGCAAATATCAGGTAGCAGATAATGATGGTGCTTTTTTTCCAGTAACTGCAGATGCCTATTTCCCTAACGATTATGGTCTATATAATATATCAGGAAATGTTGCCGAAATGGTTCAAGGAGGAAAAATTGCGAAAGGAGGAAGCTGGCAAGATGTACCAGAAGAGTGCAAAATAAGCTCTGAGAAAAAAATAGAAGGCCCAAGTCCAGCTATTGGATTCAGAGTATTTATGGAAGTGATTTCATATCATGAATAA
>CAYWOZ010000080.1:0-14050 GCA_964458675.1 uncultured Saprospiraceae bacterium | reverse complement strand
GCAAAATCTTGCGTCTCCACATTGCGGAGGCAAAAAAACGGATAAGAGCGGACGACGCGATCACGCCCTTTCGGTCGTGATGGCCCCCAACATTCATTACCATTTTGTTGGAAAACAAATCATAATAATTATACATAATCTTCAAGAAATCCAATCTCTTCAACCTATCCTGAAATATGCCTACAAATAGCGTATCTTTGTGGTCTAATACGAAAGAATTGAAGACAAAGGATAAGCAAAAAACGAAGGTAAAGGTGATAACGCTAGGCTGCTCAAAGAACCTGGTGGACTCAGAAAATATCATCACTCAATTGAAGGGAAATGATATAGAGGCCGAGCATGAGGGTATGTTGGATGATTCTAATGTAGTGGTGATTAATACCTGTGGGTTTATAGATCGCGCTAAAGAAGAGTCTGTAAATACCATCCTCGAATACGCTGATGTCAAAGCGAATGGTGGGATAGATAAATTGTATGTGACGGGTTGCTTATCTGAACGATACAAGAATGATTTGGAGGAGGAAATACCTGAGGTAGATGCCTATTTTGGGACTATGGAGTTGCCAGGTTTGTTGGCAAAGTTTAATGCGGACTATAAACATGAGCTGCTTGGGGAACGAACGATAACGACTCCAAAGCATTATGCCTTTTTGAAAATTTCTGAAGGCTGTAATCGAACTTGTTCGTTTTGTGCTATTCCATTGATGAGAGGAAAACACATCTCTAGACCTGTCGAAGAGTTAGTAAAAGAAGCGGCAAATTTGGCCAAATATGGTGTGAAGGAATTGATGCTTATTGCACAGGAATTGACCTATTATGGATTGGATATTTATAAAGAGCGACAGCTGCCCCAGCTATTAGAGGCTTTGGCTGCAGTGGAGGGAATAGAATGGATACGACTTCACTATGCTTATCCAAGTAAATTTCCAAAAGAGATTTTTACTGCGATGGCAAAAACGGACGAGGTGTGCAATTATTTGGATATACCATTGCAACATGCTGACAATGCAGTATTAGAAAGAATGCGTCGTCAGATTACTGTAGAAGAAACGGAAGCACTTATAAATCATGCGAGAGAGACAGTACCAGGTATCGCCATCAGAACTACGATGCTAGTTGGGTTTCCAGGTGAGACGGAAGAGGAGTTTCAGAATATGATGGACTTTGTAAAAAGAATGCGATTCGAACGTTTGGGTGTTTTTCAATATTCTCATGAGGAGGGAACTATAGCTTACGATCTTGTAGATGATGTATCAGAAGAGGAAAAACAAGATAGGGCTAGCCGCTTGATGCGTGTACAAGAGGAAATCAGCTTAGCATTAAATGAGCAAAAAGTGGGGAGCGTATATAAAGTCTTGGTGGATAAAAAGGAAGGCGATTTTTTCTATGCACGATCAGAGTTTGATTCACCAGAAGTAGACAATGAAGTTCTTGTTGATGCTCGAAAACACTTTTTGAGGGTTGGAGACTTTGCCACTGTAAAAGTGACGGAGGCCACAGAATTCGATTTATATGCCGAGCCTATCGGTTGATTATAACTAGCTTTTCTGTGGTATCTATTGATCTACCAGCGAGTCTGAGAAAGTAGACTCCAGCGACTAAATTTTCTGTATATGGTAAAGGCACTTGGTCGTTTTCGACAGCCCCTAAAGTTACTTCAAAAAGATACTGACCAGCTGCATTAAATAGTTCAGCAGTGACGTTCTGCTTTTCCGCTATATTAAAAGTGATTTGATCATTAGGTCGAAAAGGGTTAGGCACAAAGATTTCAGCATCGTTAATGACAATCGGCTCTCCTTCGATCACTCTTGAATTTAAATCTAAGTAAAGCGAGAATCCATCATGGTCAGTCGCTCTAAAAGGGGAGTCCAGTTCCAACATTGAATCTGGGTAGTCCGCGTTGCCTCTTCCGAATTGAAAGTTAGAAACATTTATATCTTGAAAATCGGATACTAGACAATGGTCCAAAATTTGAGCATTGCCTCTAAAGACAAATGAATACTGATCTTCCTCCGGTGGGAAGGTCGCGGATACATTAATCAATGGCTCGATTCCTTGCGGACTTACTGGAAACTCAGATCCTATGGATTCCGTCCCTGCAATCTGATTGACAACATCCACATAGCCATCCGAAAATTGGAAGGCATTGAAATCTCCAACGACTACAATTCGTTTGTCTTCAACTTGAAGATTTCGTACCATTTGAGCTACTGAGATAGCTTGGGCATTTCTTTTTCTTCTAACAAAATTGCTTCCATTTCCAGTAATACCATTCAATGACCTTTGGTGCAAATTGAGCACACTCAAAGCTGTTTGACCATCTTCAGTATTGATAAAGCCCTCTAATAATAAAGGTGGTCTGTCGTGTAAGCCACCTCCGTCAAAGGTAAGGTTCGTGCCTAAGGCTTCTATATTTTGAACGGTAAAAGTAGAATGTACTATATATCCATTATTTATATTTCCTGTCGGATTTATACTGAAGCTTTCATATGCTCTGCCCGTCAATTCTGTCAACAAAGCAGCAAGGTCTTCAAATTCTTGTTCTCCTCCGACTTCTTGTAAGGCAATAATGTCAGGGCTCCTTAAAACATCTATGATATAGTTGGCTACCTTTTCTAATCGCAGTTCATAAGAGGATTCTTCTTGTTCTAAAAAGAGCGTATTCAAGCAGCCAATATTAAATTCATTTTCTAATGGTAAGTCAGTGGGTACAGGAGCATTGTCTTCTACAATAGTAAATGTGATAGGATAGAGTGCGTAGTTAAATTCTTCCTGAACAATTATGCCCCTACCGGAAATTTTCATGTTCGCATTTAAGAACGCATTAGATGCTAAGCCGAGACCATTTGGTACAAAAAAGAATACTTCAGGATTGCCATCCCAAACCGGTAAGCCAGCGCTGCCTGGGAATTCAATTCCTGGTTCTCTAAGTGGTCTTGTATCAGAGCCACTAATGTAGGCTAGATTGCCACCGTCAGATGGGGCTACAATAGATAAATTTGTAAAGGAGACTAGTTGTCCTTCAGCAAACTCAAGTGGGTTTATACTTTGTAATTCACTTCCTGGAAAGTTGTCATCTATAGTGATAGGGGATAAGCCTGTGTTGGTCTGTCCAATTCTAATTATGCTTTGGGCCTGTATGCTTGTATTGTCATTAATTTCTATGACGGTTCCAATGATTTGGACTATATCGTTTGTTGAAAAATCATTTGCGTCGTTCCATAAAACTAAGATACCTTCTGAAGATTTTGGATTATTATCTTCAGTCATGGATTGCACATAGAGAATGTCTTCATGAACAGCGGTAACAATAGCCTCATTGACCATGACTTGATCGTTTAGCAGGGGAGAGGTAGTACTTACTCCTTGAATTTGAGCAATACTATAGATGTTTTGGCTTTGAATAGGTACCCAAGAAATAATCTGAAAAAGGAATGCTAAAAGAAAAAATCTCAAAGGTTTTACATAATTTAGTTGCTCATCCTGGTAAATAGCCCAAACAAAAGCAAATGATGCAGTAAAATTAAACATTTTCGAGCAACATCTCTTTTATAATTATGAGTTACGAAGACAATTCCATTTTTTCTAAAGACTTAAATCCTTACCGACAATTTTTAATAGTGATGGGAGTGTTTATTTCATTGCTTCTCTTATCTGAGATAGTAGATTCTTCTGGTTTTACAGCTGTGGATGTTGCCTTTCCTTGGACCTTAGCGGCTAGTTTTTTGCTCTTTTTCGCTATTTTTAATAGCGTATATAGTCTAACTGCGACAGATGATAATACCTATTGGACAAAGTCTTTTTTCAGTTTCGCTGGCATGGCAATTCTATCAGGTGGAATAGCCTATTTTTTTGCTGGAATAAGTATGGACGAAGTTGGCCCATACAAGTGGATTTATATAGTAATCACTTTTGTCTACTTGGTATTTATCAGTATTATCGGTTTTATGAAAAGGATAGTAAAATTTGCCCAAAAAGAAGAATGGACAAAACCGATGAGAAGGTCTAAAAAAAGAAATTGACAATGCTTGCAAGGTTACTGAAAAAACAGCTAGCGTTTTTCATGGAATTATACTTTCAGTTGAGTATACAATGCAAGCACCATCAAACTTCTTTTGGTAGATTAGTACAACTAGTTTCTTATTCGTATTTATTTGTTTTCATGCTATTCGATATTTTAGATGGGCTTAAGTATTAGTTAAAGCCTATCCCTCTTCTCCCTCCGTTTTCTGTTTCCATTAATTGAAAGCCTTCAACATCGTCTTTAGTTAAAGTATGTATAAGCATCCAATCTCTATTTTCATTGGGAACATCAGCCATTCTTAGATTCTGTCTCTTCATCGCTTCATTGATAATCTTACGCATTGTTCTTGCGTTTCCAAAGTATTTATGCTTTCCTTCAATGAGCCTATCAATGTATAATACAAGATGCTTTTCAGCTTCTTCGTCTAATCTCAGTTCCTCCTTATCGAGCATCATCTTAGCTATCAACAATAGTTCTTCAGCAGAATAATCTTTGAAAGTGAATTGCTTATCAAATCTAGACATCAATCCTGGATTAGCTTCTATGAAAACACTCATTTCTTGAGGATACCCTGCTACAATGACCATGAGTTCCCCTCTATGATCTTCCATTTTCTTTAGTAAAGTTTCTATGGCTTCGCGACCAAAGTCAGCGTTACCGCCTTTCACTAAGGAGTAAGCCTCATCTATAAATAAGCCACCACCCATTGCTTTGTCAATAAGTTCGCTTGTTTTAATGGCCGTCTGACCTACATATCCAGCAACTAAGGATTTTCTGTCACATTCAATCAAATGACCTCTTTCTAGGATTCCTAAGGCTTTATATAATTGAACTAAAATACGAGCAACTGTAGTTTTACCTGTTCCTGGATTACCTTTGAATACAGTATGGATAGAAAATGCTCTTCTTACATCTCTTCCGATATCTTTGTAATACCTCACTAACTTAACCATCTCATCCACCTCTTGCTTCAGTTCTGATAATCCAACTAGATCATGTAGTTGGGATAATGAGGACTGCAATAGCTCTTCATCTATAGGCATCTCCACGTAGCTTTGAGAATTTTGATCAAAAAACTTCTCCATATCCTTTGTTGTCAAGGTGGAAATTTCTGATTCTCCCAATGCATCAACATCTATGGAATTCGCCATTAGTCGTAAAGCCATATTTTGCTTACCTTCTTCAATAAGACCATTGATGAATCTCGCATTACCAAATTGATCATCTCTATTTCTGTAGATTTCGAAGATACGCTTATTGATGTATTTCTTGGCTTCCACATCAATAACAACTCCACGCTTTTCAGCTGTGAAGTCTGAGATTTCCATCAATTCATCTGGTGTATAATCTGGAAAGCTTATTACATGCTTTATTCTTGAATTTAGACCAGGATTACTATCTAGGAAGTTTTGCATTTCTTTTGGATAGCCTGCACAAATAATGGCAATATCTCCTTCACCATCTGACATTTCTTTTAGCAATACTTCAATCACTTCACGACCAAAATCTTTACCATCATTACCTCTATTGGTTAATGAATAAGCCTCATCTACAAATAGTATCCCTCCTCTAGCTTTTTCGATAGCCTTCTTTACTTTTGGTGCTGTTTGACCTATAAATTCACCTACTAGGTCTGCTCTTCCTACTTCAAATACCTTTCCGTGAGAAAGCAATCCTAAGGAATTATAAATCTTACCCAATAAATGGGCAACAGTGGTCTTACCTGTTCCTGGATTACCTTTAAAGATACTGTGTAGGTTGAATTGGTGATCTCCCTCTAGACCTTTGTCTTTTCTGATTTTCAAAAACTTAAGATAAGTTGAAAGTTCATTAATCTGCGCCTTAACGGTTCGTAAACCGATCAGTTGATCTAGTTCTACTTTAGCTTCATCAAAGGTAAGCGATTTCTCTTCCTTACTTACTTTTGGTGATTTTAATGTTTTTACGGTGTTGAAATTCAGAGAGCCCAAAGACGGTTCCTCTGTATCTCCAACTTCGAAAGGTACGACTGCGATTACTTGATCCATGAAGACCACTTCAAGAGTATAGTTATCTCGATACCAGTATCCAATATTGTCAGATCCATATCCAGTATCAAGAATAATTTCTCCTCTATGTTGTTTAATTTCTCTGAAGTAAGACATGAATGCTTTATGCTGCCCGGCATCGTTGTAGAAATTGAAATGAAGCTCCAATGGAAAGTAAGCATGCTTATATAAATTTTCTAAGCACAATTCAATATTTATATATCTAGTATTAGGCGCAGAGAATGACTTTAAGTAAAGTCTCTTGTCGATGGCTAAACCATCTCTTGCGCTTTCAAAAAGTTTGATAGATTTAGTTTCGAAATATTTATTTTGATCAGGAGTTATATGTCCTCCATCTACAATGTAAAAATTAATATCTCCAATTTTGGTTTTATTCATTTGCACCTCCCATCCATATCTGCCTCTCTTCCACCAACCTGGTTCTGGAGTTCCCCAGCCTTCTCTTACATAAAAGATATTCTTGTCCTTGCTAACTTTTACTTTCTTATCAAGCGAGCATAATTTTTCATTCGTATCTTTATTGATACAAACGAAACTTAGTGTTGCTTCCCAATCTGCCTCATCAAATAGTTTGTTATAAAATGACAATTCGCAATACAGATATCTCGCCTCATGTTCATCGTAGACAACTCTATATTTCTTTTGATTATGAAATAAGTTTTCTTTTGAGCCAAAAACTTTTAGGTCTTTTATTTTATAATAAAGCCCAGCCTTATCTTCATTTTCATTCAATATCATATCAATTCCTTTGTAGATTTAGTATCCGTACAATGACTAGAAGATGAAAAATTCTTGCCAAAATGAGGCTTTATAGGCCTTTCAGAAGGGTAAGGTCTTATGTCAAATTAATACTAAGGGTAGGGGAATGATTATGTATTTCTTATGTAGTCAAAATAATCTTTATGTGAAATTTTACTTTTTGGAACATTTCGTAAAAGAAATGTTATGAGATATTTGAGCAGTTCCCTAACAATATAAGCACATATTACAACAGTGTAATTCCGTAAAAAGTTGGACTGGCACTTATCCTCGATAAGATCCTAGGCTTTCTGATTCTTTTTCTTCTTTGGCTGCTTTTCTAGCTTTTTTGATGGCGTTATTTGATTCATAAATAACATAGTTTTCGTATTGCTTACTATCCTTATTTTCCCAAATATCTTTACCAATATTACATAACACTACAAGCTCTTGGTATATCTTATTCCCAAGTTCTACTCGTCGTTCTACAGAAATATCCCTGTCTGAAACTCTATCGTGTTGTATGTGCATAGCATTTTCAAAAAATTGATGCGCGTCGACAACCTTAGATATTACTTTTTCATTGATTCCTACTTCTGCTAAAAAATCAATTTGTTGGCGTGCAACACGGACTACACGTCTGCCGCAAAACAGCAATTGCGCGTCTGTCATATCTCCTAACTTCGCGGTTCCAAACTTTCTGTAACGTCCGCTTTTATTATGATACTTAACAGCTACTCTGGTCATTAGACTTCGAATAGAAGCTCTCAGTTTATCTGCAGCGGAGTATTTTTTTTGGGTAACAATCATTTGATCTCCAACCGTTTCATCATCATTGGGCAGGTCCTTAAAGCGTTCACAGTTAGCGAAAAAGGCTTCCATTTTAGGCTTACCATATCCATATTCTGCGAATGCATCAAAGTCTCGTTTTGCATAATTGAGTCGTTCAATGCACTGTTGATATAGGTCTGCATCTGGAAAGTTGTATACTCGATTTTCGGGCTGCTTTTTCATGAGTTGCTGATTACTTATGTATAAATATAGGTCAATATTTCAAATAACAATAATATATCATATGTTAATTTATTTTACTCATTTGTAATTTTCTCAGCTTGGATTTCTTTGGTAACCTGAAAGGGAATGGTCCCTTAGAAAAAATTCCACCTTTTAGATTTTTTAGTGTTAAAGAATTTTGGAAGAGTTGAGAATGTGAGACTTAGAATATTTGTTGTGATATAGAGAATAGCTATGGTACATATGAACGCTAGTCTAACTAATCGAATACCAACATTCGTGCTAGAGAAAGTAATATATAAACACAAGAATAATTACTAAGAAGATGCGGAACCGATCCACTGTGCAAGGTAAATTATCAAAAAAAGATTTGTTACCTTTTCCTTTTCTTTCGTTTTTTAGATTTTGGCTTAGGCTCTGCCTTAGTTTTGCTTTTTCTATCTTCTAGGAATTTAGACACATTTACAGCAAGACCAAAAGTTACTGCTGCATTGTTATCTCCTAACAGACCTAGACTCTGATTCCAGTTGACTGATAGAAAGCTTTGGATCCGATTGTCTCCTTTGGCGATTTTGAGATCATAGTCAACTACAGAAAACGGCGATTCGCTAACTAAGTCACTTATCTGTCCCAATTCAAATTCTTTAAAAGTCCCAAAACCCACACCGTTGTAATAATTAATCAAGCCATAGCGAATTCCAAAGTTAACTGTAAAGGTTCTGGATTGCCAAAACACTTGGCCGCTTATACTCGGTCTAAAAATATCAGATTTAAAACTATTGAAAGGAACACTTGGTGTAAATATGCCTCCATTATTAGGTATATTGTTTATCTCTATTTGACCCAAACTAGCATTAGCAAAAATATCAAAACCAATAGCGCAATCTTGAGGGCGTTGATATTCTTTTTTGGCTTTTGGAAACAATGGTTTCACTTCCTTAGACTTGTAGTAACCAATGCCTATCGTTCCTTGATTTAGTTTGCGAACTCTATTATCATTTCTCAATCGCGAAAATGCAAAATCACTTTTAATACCAAGATTGTTAATTGGGCTATAGGCTATCTGGGCAGTATTGATTCCTATATCAACTTTAAGGTCATTTTTTTCTTCCAAAATAAGCAGGTTCCCTGCGCTAGGGACATAAAAATCACGCCCACAACTAAAGAATACTATAGAAAGTAAAAAAACAAATAAGGTATTAGACATCCATTTCATAAAGCTAATATAAATAATATACTCATTGTATCAACGTATAAAATGTTATTTATAGTCTAATTAACAATTGGAGTAAAACCAAATGGCTGAGGAGTAGCAGTGGTATGAGGTAGTCAGAATCCTTAAGGAAGCTCCATCTGCAATGGCTATCACCAGACAATGCAGATGGAATAGCTAAAGTGCACCTCTATGAACATGTTCAATATGTAAACCAAAATTTATAATTTTGAATTCCATTTATCATCATGAACTGCTTCGATGCTTCTCAGTCGCTTAGCTGAGGCTAAACTCTATCGTCACGCCTCGTATTTCATGCACTAAATGAAATTTACATTATTTCAAATGTTAATAGAGGTGTCCTAAGAAGGCTGGCTGCCGAGTAAGAACGGATGGTCCGCCCCCTTTAGCGATGCTTTGCAGGCCAGCAAAGGGGGCAGCCCCAAACCAAATATTTACTAAGCCTCAAAAGCTAAAAACGTCTTTTCAATAATATCACAGCATTCTTGAATCTGCTCCTCGTTCATCACTAAAGGTGGAGCAAATCGGATGATGTTTCCATGTGTAGGTTTTGCCAATAATCCATTTTCGGACAATGCCACACATAGGTCCCAAGCTGTGCTGCTATCTTCCGTGTCGTTAATCAAAACAGCATTCAGCAATCCTTTACCTCTTACTAAAGTGATAAGATCAGTTTTATCCTTGAGTGCGTTCATCCTTGCTCTAAAAATTTTACCCATAGCTTCAGCATTCTGAGCTAGTCTTTCATCTCTAATAACTTCTAATGCTTCAATTGCCACGGCACAGGCTAGTGGGTTTCCTCCAAAAGTAGAGCCATGCTCTCCAGGCTTTATGCACTCCATAATATGATCATCAGCTAATGCTGCAGATACTGGAAAAACTCCCCCTGATAAGGCCTTACCTAATATTAAAATATCTGGTTTTACTTGAGGTTTATTTTCACAATGTCCTGCACATGTGCAATCACCACAAGTGGCTAATAGACGGCCAGTTCGCGCAACACCTGTCTGGACTTCATCTGCGATAAGTAATACATTATGTTTTTCACAGAGCTGCTTACAGCGAGTCAGATAGTCATGGTCTGGGACCATCACCCCTGCTTCTCCCTGGATAGGTTCTACAATGAATCCAGCAATATTTGGATCGCTATCAAGGGTTTCTTCCAAAGCGGCTACATCATTATATGGAATCAAAATATACCCAGGCATATAAGGTCCAAAACCTGTAGTACTTTGTGGATCAACAGAAGCAGAAATAATCGCCATAGTACGCCCATGAAAATTGTTATTTACAAAAACAATTTTGGCTTGATTAACAGGGACTCCCTTCTTTTCATAAGCCCACTTACGACATATCTTTAATGCAGTCTCAACAGCTTCTACACCCGTATTCATCGGAAGGACTTTGTCATAACCGAAGTATTCAGTGACATACTTTTCATAAGGACCTAAACAGTCGTTATAAAAGGCACGAGAAGTCAAGGTTAGCTTTTCTGCTTGTGTCTTCAGTGCATTGATGATTCTTGGATGACAATGTCCTTGGTTTACGGCTGAGTAAGCAGATAAGAAATCGAAATATTGTTTTCCCTCTGCATCCCAAACATATACTCCTGCTCCTTTGGCTAAAACCACAGGTAGGGGATGATAATTATGAGCTCCGTATTTATCTTCTAATGCAATTAAAGATTTAGAATCTTTTGCGTGATCTGTAAGCATAGTTTAATTTTTTCTAAAGGTATTTTTCAACATTGTGGTATTTCATTTTAAAAGCATCGGCCACACCCTTATATACAATATCACCTTGTATAACATTAAGTCCTAACTTTAAGCTTTCATCTTGTTTACAAGCCTTTTTCCAGCCTAGGTTCGCAAGCTTCTTTGCGTAAGGAAGCGTTGAATTAGTCAGTCCAATAGTAGAAGTATACGGTACAGCTCCAGGCATGTTCGCCACAGAGTAGTGTACTACCTCATCTATAACATAAATAGGGTCTTTGTGCGTGGTAGGCTTAGTTGTTTCAAAGCATCCACCTTGATCAACAGCCACATCCACAAGTACAGTTCCTGGTCTCATATCCTTGAGCATGTCCTTCGTGATTAAGTTTGGCGCTTTCGCTCCAGGAATCAGCACAGCACCGATGATTAAATCATGATTTTTGATAAGTCTACGGATATTGTATTCGCTAGAATACATAGTTTGAACATTGGCAGGCATGATGTCCGCGAGATGCCTAAGCCTATTCAGATTAATATCCATAATAGTTACATTAGATCCTAGTCCTGCAGCCATCTTAGCGGCTTGCATACCCACGACACCACCACCAAGTATTAACACTTTTGCAGGGGGGACACCAGGGATTCCGCCCAATAAGATTCCTCTTCCTTTTAAAGGCTTTTCTAAATATTTAGCGCCTTCTTGAATAGACATTCTTCCTGCTACTTCTGACATTGGCACTAATAAAGGCAATGACCTATCTTCTAGCTCCACAGTCTCGTATGCTAAGCAAACTGCCTTAGATTTAATCATCGCTTTAGTCAATGGTTTATGAGAAGCAAAGTGGAAATAAGTGAATAGTAATTGATTCTCTTTTACAAGGTTGTATTCACTTTTGATAGGCTCTTTCACCTTTATGATCATCTCCGCCTTTTTATAGACGGATTCGATAGTAGGAAGTATTTTAGCGCCTGCTTTTTTGTACTCTACATCACTAAAGCCACTGCCAACTCCAGCTGTTTTTTGAATGAAGACCTTATGCCCATCTCGAACTAATTCGAATGCACCTGCAGGAGTAAGAGCTACTCTGTTTTCATTGTTTTTTATCTCTTTTGGAACACCAATTATCATTATTAATATTGTTTGTTATTTAATGCGATTTTAGCGCTCCAAAGTAAGCTTTTATTTTCAATTGGCTTGTATGGATTAAGGTATAAAAATGGAATATTGACTAGGTTTAAAAATACCTGTTTCTATTCCCACTTCGAATAGCTTTTGAACTGCTGCTCTGCCCTTTGTACCCAAATCAATAGAAAACATATTTACATAAAGTGATATATGTTGTTTTACAACTTCTGCATCCATTTCTTGGGCGTGTTCCAAAATGAAAGCCGCTGATTCAGAAGGCTTATCAAATGCATATTGAATAGATTGGCTTATTAAGGCATTGATGGTTTTAATCTTTTGTATACCGAGACTTCGCTTGGCGACTATTCCCCCAAGAGGAATAGGGTGCCTATAGGTGCCTTCCCAATATTCACCGAGGTCTACCACTTTGTGTAGTCCTTTTTCCTTATAGGTGAACCTGTTCTCGTGTATTATTAGACCTATATCAACTTTTCCACATTGTACCGCTTCTTCGATTTCATGAAAGAGCAAAATTTCTTTATTTTTTAAATGCGGATAGGCTACTGAAAAAAGGAGATTGGCAGTTGTGAATTCTCCTGGTATGGCTATTTTAAGTTGACTATTTAAGGAGTCATGCTGCATTTTGGTTGCGCTGATTAGTAAAGGGCCGCAATTATGCCCAAGGGCACTGCCTGCATCCAATAGTTGATAGTCCTTAAGCACATGGGCATAAGCATGATAGCTAAGTTTAGTAACGTCCAACCTTGAAGCAAAAGCTAGTTCATTAAGCTCCTTGATGTCACCCATGAGCAGTTCAAATTCTATCCCTTTGGTATCAATTCGCTTGTTGACAAGTGCATCAAACATAAAGGTATCATTGGGGCAAGTAGAAAAACCAAGACTTACTTTCATATTTCCAAATCGCTTATTTTACAATGTAAATATAATTCATTTCATTTCGAAGATTAAACTTAAGTTTGCAATCTAGTAAAAGGAAGCAATGAAATTAGATATTAAGCATGTAAAGGTTCTGTATGAAGATAACCATTTGATAGCATGTAATAAACCAGCAGGTTGGTTGGTGCATGGAGATGAGACAAAAGATACTCCCTTTACAGAGTATGTAAAGCAATGGATTAAGGTAAAGCACAAGAAACCAGGGAATGTTTTTTTAGGGGTAATACATCGTATTGATAGGCCTGTAAGTGGAGCTATCATTTTTGCGAAAACCTCAAAAGGATTGGCAAAGATGAATGAGGTCTTCAAAAATAGAAAAATCAAAAAAATCTATTGGGCCATTACCAATAAATCTCCACACGAGCTTAACGGTACACTTCGACACTTCATTAGAAAGGATACCAAAAAGAATGTTTCAAACGTCATTGACAAAAAAGGCAAAAACAATAAAACCTACAAAGAGGCCATCTTAAACTATAAGATGATTGGACGCTTGGCGGGTCATCACTTAATGGAGGTGCACCTAAAAACAGGAAGATCGCATCAGATTCGAGCACAACTTGGACATGTTGGATGCCCTATAAAGGGAGATTTGAAATATGGATTCACGGTGCCAAATCCAGATGCTACCATACATCTTCATAGTCGGTATTTAGAATTTGAACATCCGGTAAAAAAAGAGCTCATAAAAATTACAGCACCTTTACCTAAGGATCAAGTGTGGAATTTGTTTGACTGATGTTTAATTAACAGTCATGCTGTTACTTTTTGCTAATTCTTGCGTCATAACTATGAATTTCTCCTTTTTACTATTATTTTATTTTCGCTATAACAGATTCTAGACTTGACCCTTGACAAAATATTTTGTATTTTAATGGGGTACTACTTTTTGACAAATTATAATCCATATTCCACCATGACAATGAATAAGTTCGTTCCGGATTCCTTAAGGCCGGTTTCAGAAAAACTGCTTAGCTTGATTACCCAGTTATCAGATTTTAATACTGATGGGCAAGGATTAAATTCCAAGGTTAAGCGTACTTACCACAATCCTTCAATCAAAGAACTCAATTAAAGAATTTCATACTAATCCAATTTTGATTTCGCATTAGCGAATCGCAGGGGATGTTCTTTGAACATTCCCTTTTTGTTTGCCCAGCATGGGCAAATTCCCGAAGGGTTGGAAGAAACCCTGAC
>CAYWOZ010000079.1:0-14085 GCA_964458675.1 uncultured Saprospiraceae bacterium | reverse complement strand
AGTAAATTCAAATTGATGATGCGAAAAGGGGTGAGTATAGATGAAGCGATACATACTACGTTTATGGAAACGGGTAAGGCGATTTGTGTCACCTCAGTTATTTTGTTTTTTGGATTTTTGGTGATGTTGTTTTCTATACATCCTCCTTCTGTGAATATTGGATTCCTGATTTCTCTGACTTTGTTGAGTGCGCTGTTGAGCGATTTGTTTTTGATGCCTATATTGATAAGGGGGCTTTATCCGAAGAAAGATTAGATAATATTTTTTTCTGATAGTGAAAAGCTATTGGATAGGCTTGAATTTATTTGAGACAGTGATTTTTGTATATGTTAATATTATTTTTGATTTTTACCTAAATGTCTGTATATTGATGGACAAATGTCATAAATGGTTAAAATTTCAAAAATTCTTAGTGACAAGTCAAGAGGTATAAAAATCACAAAACCTGAAGATTATATTTTCCTAAGTAGGCAAGGACTTAGCGTCAAACAATTGAAAGCTATCCAAAAAATAACTGCTATTAATACAAAACAACTTTCTAAAATTTTATCTGTTTCCGAGCGCCAATTAAACAGATATAGCAAGGATAAAATTCTTAAACAGTCTATATCGGCGCACATTATTCAAATTTTAGAATTATACTATTTCGGCTTCGAAGTGTTTGAGGATAAAGGTAAGTTCTTGCTTTGGATGGACAGCAACATACAAATTTTAGGTTCTCAAAAGCCTTTTGATTTACTAGACACTCCATTTGGCATTGATCATGTCAAAACCATACTTGGTAGAATTGAGTATGGAGTTTACTCCTAATTATGTTTGTATACCGTATTACAAAATCTAAATATCAGGATAATCTAACTGGAGAAGGAGCTAGGCTGTATGGTGGCCGATGGAATCCAAAGGGCTTACCTGCTTTATATACTTCAGGCTCTAGAGCATTATGTATACTCGAGTTATTGGTTCATACTAGACTTGGGCAAATGCCTCCAGCTTTAACTATGCTTACTATTGAAATCCCATCTAAATTTTCAAGAAAAATCGAAGAAGTAGATCCTAATATTTTGCATCCTATAGATTGGAAAAATTCTATACATGCCACTCAAGCAATAGGTCAGCATATTTTTAAGGAAAATAAACTCGGGATAAAGGCTCCTTCAGCGATAGTTGAACAAGAATATAACTTCATACTCAACCCTCAATCAAAAAACTTCAAAGAAATCAAAATTGTTCAAAGAGAAAGCGTCCATCTTGATAGACGACTAAAGGTTTAAATTAAATGTGCTTTTACTAGAAGAAAAATAGCTCGTCCAGATATTCTTCTCTTACTTTTTCCTGTTCTAGAGAAATATCGCAGCCAGAAAGTCCACTATTCATAATACTAACACAAATACCATTCGCATCTTCATTATCTAGATGTTCTCTATTGAGTACACAGTGACCCAATTCATGAAAAACTATTAGCTCTCGAAAGGCTTGTGATGCTGAAGCCCATGCCTCTTGATCAACAGCGACTCTATTTGGTGCCTCATCATTACGTACACATACTCCGAGTACTCCCATATTACCCAATTGAACAATATTACCTGTTACTTCTTCTTGAGTCAAATTTATATCAAAACCTCTATTAGCAGCTTCTTCTTCAAAGGCAATGTAAAAGGGTCTTAGCTCTGGAGTTACGGTTGGAAAAAGCTCTTCTTCGGATTGAAAACCTTGAGGGCCAGTAGTAGGTGTAACAGCATCATCTTCTCCGCAGGAAGCTAGAAAACACAAAAGGACAAAAAGGATAGGTAAACGCATAAAGTTTAGTTTATATTCTATAGAACAGCCTCCTTGGCCTATTAGTTCTTCCATTTTATTAAAGTCTCTTAGTGACTCGTAGTGTTTACATGAAGCCTTAACATAAAGTGTTTGAAAGTGTCGGAATTCGGACCTTTTACTTTCTTCTTGATCAATCAGACTTAAATATATTATTCAAGATTCTTATTTCACAGCGTCGCAAAGATCCCATTCACATACTTGCTATTCTTCTGAATCCTATAAGGGATTTGCTGGCAAGCATCAGCAAGCAAGGCGACTTCTTCTTTAGGGCATTTTAGTTCTAAGATGAGTGCTTTATCTAAGTGAGGAACTGCCTTGTATTGATATTTTCCGAAACCATGATAGCTGACTTTTGTATCGAGGGTAGCCCGCACGATTTGGTTGTGACTTATATAGTAAGCTCTTTTATAACGCGTAATGACCTTAGGCATCAATTCTAAAGGAATGTATTTTTTGGAGATAACTTCGAGTTGTTCAGGTTTGCTTAAGTCAAAGTCGGGTAAAGGAGTTATCACTTTGCTGCCGAATTCATTATCCCTGATTTTTATTTCTAGCTGCGGCGAGTTGATTAGAGTCAGCGTATCGCCATACCAACGGATACGATATTTACTTCGTTGACTTACTCCGTTTTGATTTTGTTGAAATGAGCTTAAAGCTGAAGAGTCAAAATAAATACTATTGATAAAGCGATCTGGAAATGCAGTTTGAAAACTAGCAGGATGGCTGAGCAATACTTGCTTGATTTCATTTTCACTAGCTTGCTCGATACGATATTTTTTCTCGTGCCTCATTGGCTAGGCAGTTTTTGTTTTTCAAGAAATATGCTAGAATGTATGTCTTGGACATTTCGCTTAACTACATTCTCTTCTTTGAGTCCAAAAGCTTTTATGCTGCCTCCTCCCATTTCATCATTTTTTCTAAAGGCAAGTAATCCCGTTTCAACATCTTTCAAGCTGACATTTCGAACAGTGACTTCCGAAAGGTCTGTGCTTTTGATTCCTTCCTCTCCAGTATCTAGCTCTAGATTATTTAATTGTAGCGTAGCGTGCAGGTTCGCATTAAAGAAGCTGCCCGATGACTGACTGCATTTCGCATTGGTTAGTCTGATAAAACCACCACTTATTTCGACGGCGTCCTTTCCTACATTATTAATAGTTAGGTTTTCCACGAGACCATTGCTGTTATTGGCATCCATGCCATCGGCGCTGACTTGCTGAAATATACAATCATACATTTCGTATTCACTGTGTTCTAGATGTAAAGCATCTTTCGATTTTGCATTAGTAAATACACAACGATAAAATTTGACATCACTATTGTAAGCGTTTACGCCTCCGTCTGTGTATAAGCTAAATTGTTTGGTGGCTTGCAGATTGTCAAAGGTGCAAGATTTAAAAGACGACTCAGCAGAGGTGTTTAGTAAGACTAGCCCTTGCCCACTGGTGTTGCTAGAACGAATCACGATAGGAGAATCTACATTTCCCAATGCTTGTAGAGAATGCATAGCTATAATGCTTGCTCCTGCTTGTAGATCCAATTCTGCTCCCGCTTGTATGATTAGTTGTTTATCTTTCGTGACGATAGACTTACGAACAATATGTATTCCTGGGGGTATGATATAGGCCTCAGGAGTGTCAATAATAAAAGGAAGGTTGACATTCTGTTTCATTCGCAAGGCAGCACTTTCATTTATACTTGGCGCTTTCCATTTGAAAATTGGAAAAGACAAAATTCGGTTCGTTCCAAGGGTGCGTACAAAAACGCGCTTAGCACCACCTGGAAGAGGAATTGTTTTTTCTAGAACGGGTTTAGTTTTGTCAAATGATTCTAATAACACGCTTTCAGACAATTTACTGCTTATTTCAGCATCTCCAAAACCGATGACTTCTAGTGGGAGCATATGGTAAGAGCGCAAAATTAATTCAGTACCGTTTCGATATGCCTTTAGAGAAAGATTTTCTGCAGGTGCAATGACTTCGTGTATGTCATTGACATTGTCAAAATAGTCTTTCCAGCTGAATTTGTAATTCACATAAGCCTTCCGTAAAAATTCTTGCCTAATTCTCAATTCCGTTTCTGTGTCCGCCATGAATTTTTCTAAATAAGAGGGGCTAGACATTCTGTCAAGATGTTGGACGTACTTTTTGGCGAAGCTAAAATCAGTAAATAGTTTTTTATGAAATTGCTTCACAAATTTGTGCGCAGTAATTCGTTCCGTGGTCAAAGAATTTACTTGTGATCCAGTGATGTACAAATCCTTGTTGTAGTAAAGCCCATCCGGTGTAAATCCATCATAACCTATTGGCTCTATTTTCCCTGATGCTGGATTAAAGTAAAAACGCAAGTTCGTATAGTTAAAACTATGCCAAGCGTTGCATACGTCTTGGATGGCAATAAATTTGGCCAATCGGTCTGTGTCAAAAACATCCTCGGCTAGCAGATCTCCATGGGTGAAGCCATAGAGTAATTCTTGTCCTTTTTCAAAAGCAGCAGTATAAGCGTTGCTGTTTTTTAGTGCTGACTTATCGAATGGTTCTATTTGTGCGCTTTCATAGTAGGCGAGCTTGTTGCCAAAGGTGCGTGGAGCATATTGCCAGTGCGCATCTTCACTTATTTTCAGGATAGGGCCTTCACTGCGATTTTGAGATTGCAATAGTTGCTTTAAAAAGTGTTCTTCATAAGCATATACACCTAGTGACTCTCCATTAAGCGCCACTTCTACGTAGTCATATTTAGTAGTGAGCACATCTTCCTGCTTAAGCATTTCGTGAAACACCCATTCTGAAAGGTGATCTCTGGATTTACTGTTGTGCACAGAAAATACTTTCATGCCATTCCAGGCGTGTCCATCATCTGTATGAATTCGGAAAGACCATTTGCGCCCAGTCAAGTGATCCAGTAAATCCCCTTTGAGTCGTATCTGTGCATCAATGCTTTCGTCGCCCGTTTTTATTTTGGCAGGGACAAGATCGTTTTTGCCACTGATTAAACTTCCACGAGTATAGGCTGCTATTCTTTTCTCTTTAAGCTTGTCGAGGTCACGTTCATCTAGTTGTATATCTAACCTTTTATTAGGCTCTTCAGAAATGGCCGGCAAAGCGGAAGGAGTGCCACTTGATATTTTTTCTACCCTAAGATCATCAAAGTAAATCGCCTTGCTTTCTTTATTGGTATATGGGAAGACTGTTAACTTTTCATCATATACGCCAACTGGTATTTTAATTTTTTTGCTTAATAGGTGCCATCCGTTTTCGCTTTTGCTTGTTTGTTTTTGTTCCGCATAGTATCCCCAAGTTCCAGAGAAGCCCAGTGTGCCAAAACCATTATCATTATTCATCCAAATACTTGCCTCAAATTCATCCCCGCTATATACATGTTCAAAAGTGTAGCCTGGGCCATACAGTCGTTTACTGTCTAGCCTAGAACTATATTTTCCTGAATGTGCTACATGATCTGATTGGGTATCTCCTTGGCTAAAAGATACCCCATTGGTGATAAATTGCTTTTGGTCAACACTACGATTTTCCATGTCGCAGTATTTGACTCCAGTAGACCGGTTGGTCAACAGGAAGTATAACAGAAACAAAACAATTGCTGCCCCAAGTATCCACCAAAACGATGGCCCTTTTTTCTTTGTATTTTTTGCTTTATGAATTTGCAAGGCGATACTCGTTTTTGAATAAAATAGTGATAGCAAAAAGACTAATGCAGCCGAGCAAAATGTACATTAAATTATCATAGACCCAAAAACTTGGAAGTGGTGCCAATGCGGCCTGCATTTTATTGTACTTGGGCGTTTGATCTTGTTCAATGTTGTCAAACTTTGCAAAGATAAGTTCCTTGGCTTTGGCATTCATTTCTTCCAGTCGAGTTTGTTCTGCAAAGTCAGCGTCTGTATATCTAACTTCGTTGAGCTCTAATTCTAGTTCCACAAATTGAGTATACGGGAAGTGAAATGCAGCTACTTCATCTAATGTGAAAGTCATCAAAGCACCTTGTGCATCTGAGACATAAATTCTTTTACGCACCTGTTTTAGTTTTACGGCTTCTTGCATATTTCTAGCAGTGGTGCCGAATTGTCCCAAAATTAAATCCACATCGTTTTGATCTTTTCTTTTGACGTATTTCAAAAATGGATGGAGACCCGTTCGGTCATTAATGTCGAATTTGTCTTCAGGAGAAAATTTATGTTCCGTCCTTGCAATACCTAGTTCATCCAAGGTGGGTACTTTTATCTGTAGAAGTGTTTTTATAAGACTGTCCTTTACATATCTTTCTCGATATCTTGCTCCAGCTTGATGTTTTAGTAAAGATTCTTTCGCGTCATCAAAGTAGGTATCATAAAAAACCTCAGTAGCTACTTCCGTTTGTACATTTTCAGGTAGTATCCCATCCGCATTGTTTGCAAAGGTAGATTGCAAAAATGACCACAAAGCTTCTTCTTGATCATTAGGTACACTTATTTTATATTCACTTTCTATACGCGCTTGAGCGAAAGAGACGCCTACTATAGAAAGCGATAAGAAAATTGTCCACAGACCACGCATCTATTGGGCAAGATTTCTTTGTTCTACAAAAGAAAAATCAAGATCGGGAGACTGAGCGATGAGTTCGTCTTTGGCGTTTACGATTTTATCCATAGCGTCCGTCTCCACCACATAAGACAAAAAGAGTTTGCTTTTGTTTTGATCTAAACGTTTTAGTTCTACAAGCGAAAAATGTTTGGCCAGCACTTCATTTATTTTATGCACATCTAGACTTGGAGTAGAGATGTTGAGCACCATGTTTTCAGGAGGAGTCAACAAAGTTCTCTTCTCTAAAAAAGTGCGGATAGTCAAAATAGAAATGATAAGCACAAAAGCCAAGATGGTTATGGTTGCTTGGTTGGCTCCCATCCCAAGCCCTATTCCAATCACAAAAAACAAGTACACCAATTCTTCAGGCTCTTTGATGGCTGCTCTAAATCGTACAATGGAAAGTGCCCCTACAAGACCGAGTGACAGCGCAATACTACTCTTGACGATAAATATGATGAGCATCGTCGACAGTGCGAGCAACATAAAAATAGAAGCAAATTTTTTACGATTAGTTATCGTCGTGCCATAGCGAATATAGAAGCGCCCCAGTAGGTAAGCCAACAATGCAGCCAAAAGCGCATTTAGGATAAAGTGTTGGTTGTTAACAAAGTCGCTACCAAAGTCTTGGAGTAAGTCTTCAAATTTCACTATTCGATTATTTTACTTGTATGAGCATAAAAGTAAGAAATTAACGGTGATTAAGTGCCTATATTATATATAGTATTGTTTTGCTTGTCAGACGGAATGATAATGATGAATGGGGGTTATCACTTGGCTTTGCTCTGCGCATATAGGACGGATGGCAATCCGTCCCTACACACCCATCGCACGATTCAGCCCACTGCCACCCGCGCCATGTGACCAGGCCATGCGTTATATCCTTGCTTGCGCATTGTAGGGCACGAAGCATCGCGCTCATACAATGCGCAATGAGGCTTGGACTAACCCTTTCAGGGCGAATGCAATTCACCCTGAAAGTCGAATGACTCCTATTCTTTGTCCAGTTCTGTCCTTGATAGAGCAAAGTTTTTATTGATTTTGTGTGTTTTAAAATGACTTGATTTTTGTAACTTCGCGAAGAAAAACGAAGATGTTTAGAGTACTTTTGACCATTATGTGTTGTGTCCCATTCTTTTGCCAAGCGCAATCTCTTACCATTAAAAATGGACAGACAAGCAAGACATTTCCTGCGGAAACCTATTATGAATTTACTTTCGCAAGTGAAAAAGATACTTGCTGCTATGCCAATCTTTTTGGTGAAATAACTAGACTGTATACAGATAGTATTCAGATCAGAGTTAATAATATAGCGTTGGGAGACAGAGATCTAGATTTTCTACTACAAGTCCAGGGGGATATATATGAACAAAATCTTCAATACACTTTACCTAAGTCAGAGCTACTGACTCTAACTGCGTTTAAAAGTAAAAAGAAAAGCAAAAGAAAAAGTTCTTGGAATACATTTGGAGGAATACTCATATTAACAGGTTTAGTCACACTAGCGAACTCGTATGACATTGGAGATAAAGAATTTCGAGATGGCGTGCTTGTTGTCGGTGGAGCGCAAATTGTAGCAGGAATAACTATCGCTAGTATTACGAAAAAGAAAAAGTATAATTTTACGGAGGACTGGTCCTTTTGATGGGTCTGTGTAGATAAGTGGAGTAACTCTAATTAACTAACCATATCCTCCTTACCTTTGCTGTCGATGAATAAGGAAATTCTCCGACTTGCAATTCCCAATATTATTAGTAATATTTCTGTCCCACTATTGAGTACAGTAGATACGGCTTTGATGGGTCGTTTGTCGGAAATGCACTTAGGAGCAGTAGGTGTTGGTGCTATGATTTTCAATTTTGTGTATTGGAATTTTGGATTCTTACGCATGGGTACTACGGGTATCACCGCCCAAGCCTTTGGTAAAAAAGACCAATCTGAAATGATGCTCACCATGAGTCGCGCCTTTTTGGTGGCCATGGCTTTAGCACTATTGGTATTGGTCTTGCAAAAACCGATAGGAGAACTTAGTTTTTATCTCATGAATATTTCTGAACAACAGTATGGATTCGTAGCGCAATATTTTTCGATACGCATCTGGGCTGCACCAGCTACTTTAGCGCTATTCGCTATGATGGGCTGGTTCTTCGGAATGCAAAATGCAATTTATCCTTTGATACTAACGGTGACCATCAATGCGGTCAACATTATTTTGAGTTACGTTCTGGTCAAGCAGTATGGAATGGGCGTCTCGGGTGTAGCCTGGGGTACGGTCATTGCGCAGTATGTAGGTTTGGTCATGGGCTTGTTTTTATTTTGGAAAAAGTACCGAAGCTATCTCCAGTACTATAGTCAAAAAGCAACTGTAGAAATCAAAGCGCTTTCGAAATACTTGTCAATTAATAGAGATATTTTCATCCGAACCTTCTGCCTTACTTTTGCCTTCGGATTTTTCTATAGTCAATCTGCAGCCGGGGGAGAGACCATACTAGCGGTCAATGTGATTATGCTTCAGTTTCTAAATTGGATGTCGTATGGTGTAGATGGCTTCGCTTTTGCCTCAGAAAGTTTGGTAGGAAAGTACAAAGGAGCAAACGATGTCTTCAAACTCAAGCAAGCTATAAAGTTGTCTTTTATTTGGGGGATGGTATTGGCAGTACTTTTCAGTTTGTCTTATTTATTTTTTGGAGAGCATTTGTTGCACATCTTCACCGATAAAGAAGACTTGATTGCAGCGAGTTTGCCCTATCTTTTTTGGATGTTTATTTTTCCGATTTTGAGTACGCCTTGTTATATCTGGGATGGGATATATATCGGGCTCACTGCTTCGCATGCGATGCGACAGACTATGCTCTTAGCGGTAGTGATTTATATTGCATCGTATTTTCTATTACGAAACCAGTTTGGGAATCATGGCTTGTGGGCGGCTCTGCTTATTTTTATGATGGCGCGGGGGTTGATACAATGGGTTTGGTATCGGAGGAGGTTGGTTGTTATATAGTTTCTTAGTTTTCATTCATAGGTTAATTATATCCTGTGTCAAGATTGTAAATGGAGGCGTATAGAGTTTTATGAATTATTTAGGGGGTATTTTGTGGCACCCCCCGTAGAGGCGGGACAGGCCTTCAGGGTTTGGGGATAGGTATCGTTTACGATGGGTTCCATGATGTTCCACCCATCGCTTTGTTGTGGCGCCCTATTCAGGGCTTATTGAGTCATTAATATTTAAAGGTGTTTGTGTATCCATTTTAGATAAAATTCCTTCGAAAACAAGTCATTAAAAGTGATTCTTGATATTGTATTACTTGTTCGAATAGAAATCTAAAAAATTATTAGGTTGTATGGACGAGTCCATGCTCCTGAAATGCTTGTCCCGTGTTTTCTACGGGAGAGCAAGCAGCAAAGGATAGGGTGTAGCCCTGTCAAAACATATCACATATATGAAGTACCGAAAGTGGGCAACAAATCTTGTTCAATATATCGCAAATCAGCACGAGCATCACAAGGAGGTTTCGTTTAAGGAGGAGTATGTTAAGCTTTTGAAAAAGTATAATGTAGATTATAATTCTGAATATCTTTGGTAGGGCTTTAGATTGTTGTTGAATTGCGGTAGGGTATATTGGTGTTGCACCCTTTCAGGGTTTGGGCATAAGTATCTTTTTCGATGGGTTCCACTGTGTTTCACCCATCGCTTTGTTGTGGCGCCCTGTCAGGGCTTCTTGAGTCTTAGATTTTTACAAAGTATCAGTTCGATTTTGAGATGAAATTTATTCGATAGTAAGTCATTAAAAGTTAGGCTTAATGCTCTTAGTTCAAATAGAAATCTAAGATGTTACAAGGTTTATTGGACGAGTCAATGCTCCTGAAAGGAGCAAGCAAGAAAGGATAGGGTGAAATCCTATCAAAGCGTATCAGATATAAAAGTGCTGAAAGTACGCAACACGATTTACGGTTCCTAAAATTTCTTCCGCAATCCGAATTCTATTCCAACAGAATATAAATGTTCATCCAGTGGTGCATCCGCCAAGGTAGTGATATGGTATCTAAACGAAGGTTGCCCAAATAGCTTGAGCTTTTCATTCAGTGTATAGTTTAATTCAAAAGATGCAAATTCGACAAAGTGGATCCTGTTCAATCCTGCAGGAACTTCATTGAAAGACATAGTGCTAGACTCTTCTTCTGCTATTTGCTGGTTTCGAGTAATAAGATAGATAGACGGCGCTAATCCTACTTCCACAAAAGGACTCCATTTCTTTTCATTGAATTCAAATCTTGCTGCTATGGGTATTGAAAAGAACCAATAATTGGTATTAATTTGCACTTCATCGAAACCAAGTTCAGGATCTGCATCTGGGTCAAATCCACCCATAACGTCGTGTTGAGAACCCTATCTGAGTCCTCCTTGGGTTTCGCCCTTGTATCCTTTACTAGCTAGCCTTAGTCCGGTTTTTAGGAATATACTTTTAGTTAGCTTCTTGTTATAGTTGACCCCAACTCACCAGTTTGCCCGAGCAGCTTCATCTTCATTCCGATTTTCTACTAAATTGACAAAAATCTCTTCTTGACTGTCTGTATCTAAGGTACGGTAGGTGTAGTCAAACCCACCTACAAAATCAATAGATTGATTTTTTTGACCAAAACTCAAAAAGGGAATAAGGAGTAGTAAAAAGAAAAAGTGGGTAGTTTTCATTTTTTGTTTTTAAAATTTCTAACGGATGCTAATTTCTTAGCAGATAGTAAATTAACGTTCATTGAAGATTTGGTTGGTAAAGCATTGTCACACTTTTTTAATCAAAATAGTAAAATATGCAATTTGAACAACGCTAATATATAGAAAAAATATTGGGTTAAATCTGAATAAGATATTTTTTTGATTTGAAAAGAGTTCAAATCAGCTTAGTAGTGTACTATTCTTGATCTAGTGTAAGTGCTACAATAGATCTATAAAATTTTGTTGAATGCAATCAATATGCCTTAAAAAGTATACCCTAATGTTACCTCAGCGTTAATTATAGATGGATTAGAAATTGAATAAGACCTGCCTTCATATTTTCCAGTCTTTAAAACATAAAACAATCTAGATCCTATCCTCATTTTATCGTTTAGTTTAAGCCCAAAGCCAAATTCTCCAATTATATCAAGTCCAAAGTTTCTTGTGAATTCAAATGAAGTGACGGGATATGATGGATTTTTATCTGCGAGTAAAAATTCAACACTTTTAGTGGTAAATTGATTATTCAATGAAAGATTTACTCCTAATCCATAATGGTAGTAAAAGTTTTTATGATTCTTTTGTATGCCGACTACAATTGGGACAGAAATGTATTGCAATTTATTGTGTAATCTGAATTCCACTTCGTCTCTCTGCATCAAAATGGTGTCTCTGAAGACCTCTCTTATACCAGAAATTGGCTCTTCATGAATTTCTACCAAGACGTTCTTTGGAGTCTCAAATGAATTTTCTATGACACCTGTTGATTTTCTATAACTTTTTGCAAATGCTGCTCCAGAAGAAATATAAAATTTATCAAAATCCAAGGTGAATCTAAGCGAAGCAGAAGTGCCATAATCTAAACGTTCATTTATGGAAGTAACAGACTCTAAAGTAGAAAAGCCGAAATTCGATATTGCAAAATTAGCACCTGCACCTAAGTCTATCCGAACTGTTTTAGATGATTTTGCCACTTTTATTTCTTCTTGATTTGTAGCGATAAAAGAATAAATAGCCTCTATATCTTTTTGTTTTATCTTGAATTGATTCAAAGTTAAAGTTGGAAGTACAATTGTTTCATTTTTCAACTCAGATTCAATTCTGTTTTCGTTTTTATTGAGTGAAGTATCCTTTTGTACTATTAAAATCTGATTTTTTTCTTCTTGAACATCAATACCCCTTGTAGATGGCTGATTATTTAGCCTGTAATTACCAATGCTTGTTTGTTTATTATCAATTGTTCTGGTTGCGATAACCTTTTTGTTGGTAAATGCAGATATATTTTGCGTGTAATTTTTAGTTTGTTTTGGTGAACTTATATTTGGATCATTAGTTGAATTCAGATTCTTAATCGCAGTGTTTTCTTCAGTTAATTTGTTTACAACAGATTGAGTGGACTCAAGTTTGTTTTTGATAGTTGATTTATTCTCAAAGTTGTATACGGCTATCTTTTCATCTTTCCGATCATTGATTATATGCTCTTTGGTTTGTGTATACTTAGATATAATGTATCCTACTCCACCAAACATGAACAAACCCAAAAAGATGAACAAGAATCTTCTATATATTTTATTAGAGTCCCTACCATCTATATTTATTTGATTGTAGATGCCATCTTTCATGTGTTCCCATGATAAGTCTTCCGGAAGTGCCTCTTCGTTTCGAAGTTTATTTTTTAGCATATTGGGCTTTTTCATTAATCAAATATTTTATTCTAGTTTTCATATTATTCTTTATCCACTTTTTTGCTCTCATCAGCTGAGATCTAGAAGTTTCTTCTGAAATATTGAGCAAGCCTGCAATTTCTTTATGGACAAATTCATCTATCACTGAAAGTAGAAAGACACTTCGGTATCCAGAGGGCATTTTTTTAAAGAGATCTTCAATTTCATTTTTACTTAGATGATCCAAATAGTCAAACTTGGTTTCACCAAAATCTTGGACTACTTCTAATCCAAAAAATAAATTTGATTTTGATTCTCTCCGTATGAGCTCTATCGATTTGTACACAGTGATTTTTCCTATCCAGGATTTAATACTTCCTTTTTGGGAGTCATAGTTTTTCAAAGAACTAAAAATGTGTGCAAAAGATTCTTGCAAAGCATCCTTTCTCTGCTCATTATTTTTGACATAGTTCTTGATTATTGCATATACGTAAGGGGCATACTTCTCATAAAATTCTTTATGAGCTTGCTCCTTACCGTTAATACACCTTCTGATTAAATCCACACGTGTTATTTGATAAAAAATGAGGGCAAATTTTCACCCCCATTTTTTATTAATCTTAAATTATTCACAACTTTCTAATACATCAAATATGTCTGACTCAGATTCAATTGTTACTTCTTCTCCATCTGCAAGTGAAACATTTATTGGATATTCTAGCTCAATAAAAGGAAATTCGCCCTGAACAAGCGCTATAGCTTCAGCTAGAGAATTTATCGTTTGAGTCTCTGTGTTTCCTTCAAAATCGCTGAGAATAACTTGAATTGGAAACTGAATAGTGTAGCAAGCATTTGTCCCAATTTCATCATCTCCAACAGCTCCTGCTAATAACAAGAAAAACTCTTCGGAAAATTCTCCTCCGCCGTTACCGCCACCATTACTGCAAGCGCCGATAGCTTCGTGAAATTCCTCTTCAGAATTAACAACTATTTCATTACCCTCTTCATCTATTAAAGTCAATGGAAAACCATAGCCTATCAACTCTCCTTCAAGCATTAGATCGCATAATTCCATATGGTTATTTATCTCTACTTCTCCATCTTCAGTAACTACAACCAGTGGAAACTCTACTTTGTAACATCCTATGTATTCAAATCCTACCTCCCAATCCCATAAACTATCTTGCTCAATAAAGTTGCAGTCAAGTAAAGTATTAAACAATGCATCAACATTAGTGATTTCTATAGTTGTTCCATCTTCACCAATCAAGCCAAATGGAAAGACAAAAAACAAATCTTCTTCACTAATTAGACCAAC
>CAYWOZ010000078.1:0-14086 GCA_964458675.1 uncultured Saprospiraceae bacterium | reverse complement strand
GTCAGGGTTTCTTCCAACCCGTCGGGATTTTGCCCATGCTGGGCAAACAAAAAGCCTTTTTCGCATACTGCGAAAAAGGCTTTTTTTATGCCCCTTCATTTATGTGGAAGACACAATGGTAAAGAAATTACCTCTATTTTCTTAAAAAAGAGGAAACCCCTGTTTGTAAACAAACAAGGGTCCCTAACCCAAACAAATAAACACAAAAACTTTTTTAATTGAATTACCCGATAAAATTATGTAATAAGGCATCTGTAACCAATAGACTGGTCAAAATACTGTGACATTGAATTCAAGAGTAAATATTTATAATATATGCTAGACTTACATCCTCGGGAGGATTTTCATATAGATACTTTCATAAGCAAAATGATTGTTATATGCAAATAATGAGTTATTTTCTCTACTTCCTGCATATATTTCAACATCTTTATAATGTCTAAGTTGTTAAATTAAAACGAAATCAAGGGTGTAAAAGGTGACTTCATTTTTTGTGTTTTATACATACTAAAAATAAATATGAATCCTAACTAAATCAGTTAATATCTAGATTTATGAGTCATTATTAATACCCTGATAATTTACATTATATTCGAGCTTATAAAATATACCAATCTATGATACTTGTTTTATCCCCTGCAAAAACCTTAAATGAAGAGCCTAGTAAACTCAAAAAACACTCAGATCTTGTTTTTGCAAATGAAAGCCAAAAATTAGTCAAGAAATTAAAAAGTCTAAAGCAAATTGAGCTAGAAAAATTAATGCACATTAGCAGTAAGCTTGCAGAATTGAATCTTAACCGGTATAAGAACTTCAAAAAAGAATTTAACACAAACACTGCTCTTCAAGCCATTCACATGTTCAAAGGGGATGTTTACGTGGGACTTGATGCCACCTCTTTTGATGCACACGATTTGAAATTTGCGCAAAAAACAGTTCGCATTTTAAGTGGCCTTTATGGAATCATAAAACCACTAGATTTGATACAACCTTACAGATTAGAAATGGGCACTCCCATATCTAATGGTCATGGCAGAAATCTTTATGAATTTTGGGGAAACAAAATAACAGAGCAACTTAATAAAGAACTTACCAAGAGTAAATCTACTCACTTATTGAATTTAGCATCTGTCGAATACTTTAAGTCAATTCAAAGAGAAAATCTGGTGAAGCCAGTACTTGATATAGATTTTAGAGAGATGAGAGATGGAAAACTAAAGGTAATTTCTTTCACTGCGAAAAAAGCAAGAGGAGACATGGCAAGGCAGGTTGTTAGACAAAGAATCAAAAAAGCAGAAGACCTAAAATCACTCAATGTGCTTGGATACACCTTTAAAGATAGAGAATCAAGTGATACAAAGTACTTGTTTACAAAATAGACGGCTACCCTAATTCGTTTTGTAGATTATAATACGGTGAAGGAACTTAGTTTTTCTGAATAGCGTTTTTACTTTAGACCTTAAGGGATTTAAATCATGGTATTAATACCTGCCAATTTTTTATTCATCAATAGTCTGCTTCCGCTGTGGACTAGCTTATTCATTTCGACTCAATTCAAAAAAGGCAGTATCCCAATTATCCCGGAAAACAGCCTCAACCACCCCTTCTTATTACCAAAAGAAGTTCTTATATTGGAAGAGCAACTATTATATAGAGACGAAGACCTAATTTAATTCGAATGGAAGAGTACTATAAAGAAGCCAAGAAGTTAGTTAAGAAAAAGAAGAGTTTTTACGGAAACTTCACCAGCTGGTTGATTATGTCCATTTTCTTCTTTGTACTAAACATGACCACTGGATCAAGTTTTCATTGGTGGCTGTTCCCGGTTATTGGCTGGGGTATTGGTGTCGCCTTTCAGTATGTAGACACCTTTGGTGTATTCAACTCTAAGAGCTGGGAAAAAAGAGAGATCGAAAAAGAAATGACACGTCTATACTCCGAGGATAGATACAAGGCCAATAAAGAAGGTCTTACATTAGGAGATATACCTAATAAAGACAAGCTCAATATTCCCGATTTTGAAGAATTGAAGAGAGAATGGGATGACCAAGACTATGTCTAAGGAATACTTACCTCCATTTCTGCTTTTTAATCCCTACTCCATTTTCCAATAATCTTTTTTTATCTTTCAATCTTATCCCCCTAGGCAAAGGATATTCCTAAATAAGCTAAATTCAACTCAAATCGAAAAACTCGGACTATGACTTCGTCTATAGACCAATTAATAACATTAAGATATATTGTTTATTTTATTATATGTTTTTTGTGTTTTTGTAACTGGTTGACAAATATGTCATTTTTCAACAATTGAAAATATATTTTCAAAATATATATTTCATATACATATTAAATAATTTTGTTATGTATTGAAATGCTTCACTTTACCTAAACCTCAAAAAATAAATATTTTTTTTCCAAAAAAAACGTAACCCTGAGCTGAAACCAGGGAAACCTATCCATGATGTCCCGTTTAATAATAATAGGAAGACGGAACATACTATGTCGAGAAACATTTAGCCCATCTTTCACCATTCTACCCAGAGTGGAATCCCATGATAAAGAAAAAAGATTGCTGATCACAAAGAATTATTGGCAAGTTGATAGAAAGTGGAAACACTTTCAAAAAATGGACTGTTAACTCTAAATCCGATTACGAAAGGTTGCACGGGCTTGAGACACCCGCTCAATTTTCAAACGATTTTGAATTTTATTTTTGGTTAACAAATATTATGTAAACGTAAATGGATTATTCAATCTGAGAAGAAAGACCATCCATTAGAGTTAAACAGTCCATTTATCATTTGCCTAAGTGTAGGGAGCTACACTAAAGAACTTCTGCTAAACTCGATTGTAAATCCGGATTCTGCTTGGGCGCCCGCCCTCGTAGATCCGGAATTTTTTTTTTGCACCAACTCTATTTTTCTTGGAAGCATCCCGACTGAAAAGCGTCGGGACTGCGCTATCCGTTTGTATTCAGCACTTCTCATGTATAGGAGCCCATAGTCGCAGCTAGTCTTCGCGTATCCGCTCAGCCTTCCCTACTCCTTGCTTCCTAATACATCAGCAGCACTTCATATCACTGCTATCGCTTGCTCGAAATGAACTATCTATTTTGACTTTAAATTTTATTAATTTTGAATCATGATTGCATTGTTTAGTGAAAGAATTGCGAAGGGACTCCAATTAGATAAAGCGAGAGTGAAAGCAGTGATTAATTTATTAGAGGAAGGGGCTACTATTCCATTCATTGCCAGGTATAGAAAAGAGATGAGTGGATCTATGGATGAAGTGAATATTGCAGACATTGCAGACCATCTAAAGAAGCTAAATGACATAGTAGCCAGAAAAGAGACGATACTAAAATCTATTTCAGAACAAGGCAAGTTGAATCCAAAACTAAAACAGCAAATTAAGGATTGCTGGGACCCTACCCTATTAGAAGACATTTACCTTCCGTACAAAAAGAAAAGACAAACTCGTGGAGAAAAGGCCAAGAAAAATGGATTAGAGCCCTTAGCCAAGCTCATCTTTACGCAAGAAAACACTCCTCTTAAGAAGGTTTGCAAAGACTATATCAATAAGGAAGTTCCAAGCCTAAAAGATGCCTTAGCTGGTGCAAGAGATATAATTGCAGAATGGGTCAACGAAGACGCACAAGTAAGAGATAACATTAGAAGAATGTTCTCGAAATACGCGGACATACATTCCAAAAAAATAAAAAATAAGGAAGCGGATGCTCAGGTATACAAGGATTACTTTGACTTTACCCAAGCCTTACAGAAATGTCCTTCGCATCGTTTGTTGGCGATTCGGCGTGGAGAAAAATTAGGCCTTTTGAGAGTAAGCATAGATATAGATGTGGAGAAAGCGCAAGAGACAATAGAAAGAAAAATAGTAAAAAATCAAAGTGAGTCTGCTAAGCAGGTTCGATTAGCTATTGCAGATGCATATAAGCGCTTGCTCAAACCTTCCATTGAGACAGAGTTCAAAAACATAAGTAAGGAAAAAGCGGATGAGGTAGCCATGGAAGTCTTCGCTAGAAATTTGAGGCAACTCCTTCTCGCTGCCCCTTTGGGTGGAAAAGTGGTATTGGGATTAGATCCAGGTTTTAGGACTGGCTGTAAATTAGTTGTTCTAGATAAAACAGGTTCTCTATTGTACAACACAGCTATTTACCCTCACCCACCCCAGAATAAATCTGCAGAAGCAAAATATACTTTAGCACAACTCATAGAAAAATATAAGGTTGAAGCCATTGCCATAGGAAATGGTACTGCAGGAAGAGAAACCATGCAGCTTTGCAAGGCTATTGACCTAGCTTATCCGCTAGACATTTATTTTGTAAACGAATCGGGAGCTTCTATCTACTCTGCTTCAAAAATTGCTCGAGAAGAATTTCCAAATGAAGACATCACCGTTAGAGGCGCAGTTTCCATTGCAAGAAGATTGATGGATCCATTGGCGGAGCTTGTAAAGATTGATCCTAAATCCATCGGCGTTGGCCAATACCAACATGATGTAAACCAAACGCGCTTAAAGGAAAACTTAGATCAAGTTGTGTCTTCTTGTGTAAATGCAGTTGGCATCAACCTCAATACAGCCAGCGAACATTTACTCAGCTATGTGTCTGGATTGAATGGAACCCTAGCTAAAAATATAGTGGCGTATAGAAATGAAAATGGAGTCTTCCAATCTCGATCCGAACTCAATAAAGTAAAAAGACTAGGAAAGAAAGCCTTCGAACAAAGCGCCGGGTTTTTGAGAATCACGAAAAGTAAACATCCACTAGATAATACAGGAGTTCACCCCGAGCGTTATAAGCTAGTAAAGGAAATGGCTAGTTCTGTAAACTGTAAAGTCCCAGAACTGATCGGCAATCCAGCAAAAATTGATGAGATTAAATTGAGTACTTTTATATCTGTAGAGGCTGGACTACCTACATTAAAGGATATCCAAAAAGAACTGAAGAGACCTGGACTAGATCCAAGAGGAGAAGCAAAGCAGATTGAATTCAATGATAAAATTAAAAGTATTGAAGATCTTGAAGTTGGAATGATACTATCTGGAGTGATAAACAATATTACCAAGTTTGGTGCTTTCGTAGACTTGGGAATCAAGAAAGGAGGCATGATTCACATCTCTCAATTGGCAAACAAATTTGTTAAGGACCCAGCCGATATAGTACATTTAGAACAACACGTACAAGTAAAAGTCCTGGAAGTGGATATGGACAGAGGTAGAATCCAATTATCGATGAAAGACATAAATCAATAAGATGAAAAAATACCAATTACCATTTTTAATTTTCGGTGCTGTGATTTGCATGGTCTTTGCATGCAAGCCAAAAACTGTAACTGAAAAAGTAACAGCTGCACCAGTAGTCGATGTAAGTGTACAATTTTTAGATAGTCTTGATGCCTCCAAATCTATATTGGTAGATGATACCAATGAGATATTTACTAGGCTTACTAGCCTGGATATGTGTATCCAGATGAAAGGAGATTGCAAAGAAGGCGAATCGAGAGAAAGTATTTTAAAGCGCTATAAAGTTTACTTACAGGAGGATGTAAGCAACTTCACCGATGCAGAAATTAATTGGCTAGCGGGCATATGGTCAGAGGCGGTAAATCTATGTAATGGTCTGAACAAAAACATTCTACCCGCCAATGTGGATTTAATAAAATCTAAAGGAAGCTACTATGGAGGAGACGCATTTTATACTCGAGAAAATTGTATCGTTATTCCTTCGGAACGAATTGAATTGAGACAAGACGATGCGATGCTTTCTGTTTTACTCCATGAGATATTTCACATCTATAGTCGTGCCCAACCGGACAAGCAAAAAGCATTGTATAAGATTATTGGTTTCGAAAGTATTGGAGATTCAAGAGATTTGATTATTGACAGCCCTTTGAAAGAAAGGATTTTATCTAATCCTGATGGTCCCAACTTTGCCTATGGTATAGATCTGACATCTAGTAAAGGCGACATCAAGTGTATTCCAATTATCAGCTCAACACTACCTAAATTTGTGGAAGGAAAAAGAGCCTTCTTTGATTATCTATATTTTGATTTATTCGAAGTCAAAAAACAAGCTAATGGAAAATGGAAAGTTCTATCAGGCGATAAAGGGCAAGCAATAGTTCCAGATGATGCAATGCCTTCTTTCTTCAATCAAATAAAATATAATACACAATACATCATCCATCCGGACGAGGTATTGGCAGACAATTTTATGATTTTGGCTTTATCTAAAAAAGACCCAACTTCTATAGATGATTTAAATGAAGAAGGAAAAGCATTGCTCCAAAAAATAGAAGCCGCTTTGTAAGCGTTCGTTTAAAAGCATGACTCTAATTACTAAGTACATTCCTAGCCAAAACAGTTATAAGCTACTTGTATTTGGTTTACTTGTATTTCTTATTTACTATTTATTTTGTCTTCCATATAAGTTATTTGACCCGCCCTATGCTAAGGTATTAGAAGATAAAAATGGAACCCTTCTAAGCGCTGGTATTTCATCAGACGGTCAATGGCGATTCCCACCTATAGACTCAGTACCAGCTAAATTTGCTACTGCGCTTATCCAATTTGAAGATAAGAGATTTGATTCCCATTGGGGAGTAGATCTCCGAAGTCTTGGAAGAGCCATTCATCAAAATATCAGTAATAGAAGAGTAGTAAGTGGAGCTAGTACTTTAAGTATGCAAGTTATTCGATTATCCGCATCAGAAAAAAAGCGAACGGTAGTCAATAAATTATTGGAAATCATAAAAGCTACTCGATTAGAGTTTAGGTTTTCTAAAGAAGAAATATTAAAGCTATACACCTCTCATGCTCCATTTGGTGGAAATGTAGTCGGACTCGAAGCAGCATGTTGGAGATACTATAGTAAAGCACCAGATTTGCTTAGTTGGTCAGAAGCTGCCACCTTAGCCGTATTACCAAATGCACCTGCTCTTATTCACCCAGGAAGAAATAGAGAAGTATTAAGAGAAAAAAGAAATCGACTGTTAAAGAAGTTACTAGAATCCAATCACATAGATTCCTTGACTTATAGTCTTTCGCTAGATGAACCTATTCCTGAAGCTCCTCAAGCATTGCCAAGGTGGGCCAAGCATCTAATGTACACAGCTTATAGATACGAAGATCAAAAATCGAGTGGAGGCAAAATAAAATCTAGTCTAGACATTCATTTGCAAAAAGAATTACACCGAATCATTGATGATGCACACAAGCAAAACAGCGAAGAATTCATTCATAATACTGCTTCTATTATCATTCATGTGCCTACTGGGAAAGTGCAAGCCTATGTAGGTAACGCTCCAAACGCTGGAAAAAAGAATCATGGAGACGTAGATATCGTTATGGCCCCTCGTAGCACTGGCAGCATATTGAAACCCTTCCTATATGGTCTTTGCTTACAAGATGGGAAGTACTTACCGGATGCGATGATCAAGGATGTCCCCATACAACTGCAAGGTTATGCACCCAAAAATTTTAGTAAAAGCTATGCGGGGGCTGTCCCCTTCTCACAGGCCTTGAGCAAGTCTCTTAATGTACCTTTCGTGAGTACGCTTCAAGAATATAAGCTTGAAAAATTTTATGACTTTTTACAAGAAGCAGATTACACACATATAAATGCGGGCCCTAATCATTATGGACTAAGTCTTATACTTGGAGGAGCTGAAGCCAATTTATGGGACTTATGTTCTACTTATGCCAGCATGGCGCGAATTTTAAATGATTACTCAAATACCAATGGCACTTACCAAAGGACTGACTTTAACAAAGCCAGCTGGTTATCGAACCACGAAATCCCTAAAGCAGAGAGAACCGATCACCCCAGTCATATGTCCGCTTCTGCTGTCTGGCATACCTTCAAGGCGATGCAGAATGTCAATCGCCCAGACGAAGAAGGAAATTGGGGAAATTTTGATTCTGCTGTAAATATAGCCTGGAAGACAGGTACTAGTTTTGGTTTTAAGGATGCTTGGGCTATAGGAGTTAATCCTGAATATGTAGTAGGTGTGTGGGTAGGCAATGCGGATGGAGAAGGAAGACCTAATCTCATTGGAGTAAAAAAAGCAGCTCCGATTTTATTCGACATTTTCAAACAATTGCCAAGATCAGATTGGTTTGAACCTCCTTATGATGATATGGTTCAGATCCCTGTCTGCCGTAAATCTGGGTATAGAAGCCAAATTCATGTTTGTCCTGAAGTAGATACCATATGGGCACCCAAGCAAGGACTCCAATCGGATATATGCGCTATGCATCAATTAGTTTTCACTAATACAGATGGTAGTAAGCAGGTTAATGCTACTTGCTACCCTAGAGAGAAAATGAAAAAAGAAGCCTACTTTGTTTTAAACCCTAGTGCAGCTCATTATTACAAAAGATATGATCCACAGTATAAACCGCTCCCTCCCATAGCTGAGGGATGTACTGATGATGATGATGCTTATAATCAAAGCATGGAATTCATCTATCCTAATCCAAATGACAAGATTTATATTCCAGTAGAGCTAGATGGGAGATTGGGGAAAGCCATTTTCAAAGTCGCGCACATCCAGGATAATGAAACACTCTATTGGCATCTTGGCGATATGTATCTGGGAAGTACTACTCAATTTCACGAAATGGCACTACAGCCTCCCTTCGGTAAAAATACTATCACTGTGATAGATTCGAAAGGACAGAAGATTACACAGCGATTTGAAATTTTGAATAATCAGAAATAGAGGAAGATATAATAGGGGGTAAAAAAAATCCCTGCACCTAAAAGGGAGTAAGATGCAGGAAGATTAAACAAACATACTATGAGAAAACTAGGATAAATATATGAGTGTTTTATGTTATATGAAACCCACTTTGACGGCTAGGTTATGGATTATTATTAAACGGTAAGATTGGCTTAGAAAGCGGTCGTCAGGCTCGACCAATATTCGGTCAAAAGTGGATTATTTGAGTTTAAAATCGACAACAGGGAGTATTAATTCGACTCTAGTACCCATAGCTTTACCTGATTGCTTATCATATAAATCAATCGTTTCTACAGATAATTCGGGGCTGTTTAAGCTTGATTTTAGGACTTCAAGACGCTTTTGTGTGATGGAGGTGCCCATGGATTTGTGCTGCTCATGATAGCCACCTTTAGCCTGTATTTCGCCTGCCTTGACTCTGCCAATTCCATTATCTTCAATGATACACTTTAAAGTATCATCGGTATGATAAATAAATTCAACTAGTAATCTACCATCACTTCGAGTGCGAATGCCATGTTCTAAAGCATTCTCTACATAGGGTTGGACTATCATACTTGGCAGACAGATCAGATCTTCTTCTAATTCTTCATCAACCTTTACCAAATAGGTCATCTGGTCTGAATAGCGTAGTTTTTTATTGATTGCTAGATAATCTTTCAAGAACTCTACCTCATCTTCTAGAGATAAGCTTTCGATATCAGAATAGTACAAACTCTTGCGAATCAAACTCGCAAACTGGGCGAGATACTTTGCTGCATTTTCTTTTTCATTAGAACTGATATAACCCTGGATAGAGTTTAGCGCATTATGGATGAAGTGTGGATTCATCTGAGCGCGCAAAGCTTTCAACTGCAGTTTTTTAGATTCAAGACGCAGCAATTCAGACTCTTGTTCTTTGCGTTGCGCGTCATACTTTATTTGGAGTTCTGTGATTTTTCTTGCCTTTACTTCTCGTTGGTATTCTTCATTATGATTGGCATGCATTAACTGATATTTATAAGCCATCTCAAAATTACTTTGCTCCGCATAATAAGAGCCAATGGTCTGATACATGGTTGCCAATAGCTTGTTACTCTCACTAGCTTTAGCATACTCGAAAGCTCTCAAAAGAGAATCTGATCGCTTTTGGTCTTTTTCTAATCGTAAATATGCTTCTGCTTTCCACAATTGAAGGTAAAAGAGGTTCGGAAGGTCTTTCTTTTCCTGCTGATCATATATCTTTTCAGCGGTATTGTATTTTTCTAAGGCATGCTTGATCTTACCTTGCTCAAATAGACAGTAGCCTGCATTGGCATAGGCCCCTGCTCTAGCAGCTACACTAGAGTCATCTGTGGTAGAAATAGATTTTTCAAAAAAGGATTTGGCTGTTTCATATTCCCCTAAGGCGATATGCCCAAGGCCAGCTAGCAAATAATGCCAGCTCAATCTTCCTTTTATATTATTTTTTTCGCAAAGATCAACGACACTCGTATATGCCTTGACACTTTGCTTCACATCTCCATTATGTTCAAAGATATTCCCAAGGCCACTTTGGATGACCGTTTGAAAATAAAAATCTTTGGTATCTAGTGCACCGGCTTTATCAAATCCCTTTTGCGCCACATGAAAGACAGATAAGGCTTTGTCGTAATTTTCCTCCTTAAGAAATACACCTGCTTCACGGCATCGTAGTCTGGCTCTTAATTTTTCGTTTGGAAAGTCTCGTAGGATTCTTTCTGCTTTGGCGATATAATATCGGGCTACCCCTAGTTTATCTAGGTTGATACACACTCCAGTAAAATCTATATAGGCTTCTATCTGTTCATTGGCATCTCCAGAATTTTCTAGAATTTCGATGGCAGCTTTGAATTTATCTTCTGCTAAATCATAATCATAGTCTTGATTATGAATGACACCTGCTTTGAGCAGATAACTAAGAAATATCTCTGGCTCTTTATGATCTCTGAGTAAGAATTCCATTTGGTGAATGGCAAACTTCGCTCTTTTGTTGTCTGTATAGATAAGCTGATCTGTCAACTGGTCGAGCATACGGAGTCTCTGGATGGGTACATCGCTGGCTATAATAGCTTCTTCAAGTTTGTGAATAGAATCTGTATACATAGGGTTTATAAATCGTGCTTTAAAACAAAAACGGGTACACAATATTTATTGTGCCCCGTTAAATTCTTGACAGTGTATCAGTGAGGTACAGTACCTCCCCAACCACCAAACCAGAAAAATGTTCGCTTGCTTCCTCCTTTGATTTTTTTCATATCCTCAAAGTCGAGTACAAACAAGTCTTTCTTCAGGTCGTGAAGTTTAACTTTTCCCATAGTATAGGATTTTCGTAATGTTAAAAATTGTCAGTATATCATACCCCCAAGGAGTATAATTTTTTTTAGAAATGTAAATTACATTCCCATTTGCATTGCCTTTAACTGCTGTATAAAAGCAGGTCTTCTTCTTCTCGACACCTCTATTTCCTTCTCATCATCCATAATCAAATATCCTCCCTCCCCTTTAACGAATTTTTGCATATAATTTAGATTGATTACATGCTTCTTATGCACTCGAAAGAAGTTTTTGTTTTCCAATAAATCAGCGTACCACTTAATCGTTTTGGAAACTGTAATTTTTTGCTTGTTCTCGAGGTAGATGTGCGTATAGTTATCTTCCCCTTCTAAACGTATAATATCTTTGATATTGACAAAATAGATACCGTCCACTGCGGAGATACTCATTTTTGAAAATATGTTTGGATTCGTGTAGTATTCTCTGAATACATCCAGTCTATCACTTATCGACTCATCCGATTTGGGCGTATATCTACCTACTGCTTCTTTAAGCTTATCTGGGTCAATCGGCTTCTGTACATAGTCTATCGAACTATATCTACATGCTTGCACAGCGTAATCAGAAAAAGCAGTTACAAAAATGATATTGAACGTAATATTCGGATTTTGATCTAGAAGACTAAATATCAGGCCATCAGAAAGCTGAATATCCATGAAAGCTAGGTCAATCTTATTTCCTAAGTTCTGAAGTAAAATCTGTCCCTCCGCAACGCTGGTCGCTGTTCCTAATAATTCAATATCAGGGCAATGTTCTTGGATTAAATTTTTTAAATTTTTGAGGCTATTCAACTCATCCTCGATAATAATCGCTCTTATCACTATTTTACTTGTTTAACTGGTTTACAATAAATCGTACGCTTCTCTATTCCCTTGAGGAGAAGTAGGCTTTCGTTTCGACACAGATTGATTGTAATTATGGACAGCTGCTAAACTTTTCCAATGATGTAAAGAAATAAAAAAATATTAATATAAAGTAATTACTATCTAAAAAATGTTGAATATGAAGCCCTAACATATCTAATATGTGATATTTTGTAAAAAGATGCCCTTTTTGGGCACAAATTTTGTTTGATAAATATGGCCTTTTTTCGGGCATTGGATACCCTCAATATCCCTTCTTGTTTATACATAGGGCATTCAGCCTACAATAATGTTTAGATGCCTTAGAAACAGCCATTTCACACAATACATAATAGTCTTTTAGAAGACATTTCAATTTTATCGCGAAGTGCCGCAGGTATGGAGCCTGTAAAGGGCAAGGGATATGGAAGGTGAGCCCATTGGGCTCAGTCTCGACTATGTTCAGTCGAGACAGTAGCGAAGCGAATCCTGGAGCAGCCCGGTCTAGTTCCGATGGCCAGTGCAGGTGGCTTTGTAGCGAATCGGAATCGAGATGACCCCAAATCGGCACAATTCCATTAATGTTCTAGCATGATGCATTCTGCTTAAGCAAACGATTTTGCAGCCTTCATATTCGCCTTTTGACATATTTACTATATGTTTGTATCTATAAAGACGAGAAATTCGTTTTTATACTCATCGGAAAGTAGGTTGGGTTAATTATTACGCTGAGGTTTTAGCATTTATCAAGGCGAAAAACGGAGGGATAGTCTTAACTATCACGAGTATTTTCAACATAGAGAAATGATAAAAAATCAAGTAAGAATTTCCCAAAACACTTTTCGTTGAGTATATCTTTAGACAAATGGCAAAGAAAGCAAAATCGGAATTTAGTCCACTTAGAGAGCGGATACACGAAATCATCTTTGAGGCGGACACCAGAGCCGGAAAGTGGTTTGATATCATCTTGATGATAGTGATTGTGCTGAGTGTACTCGTCGTGATGCTGGAAAGTATCAAAGAATTTGCCGAGGAATACCACCATATCTTATTCGCATTGGAATGGTTTTTCACTATCTTCTTTACCATTGAATATATACTACGCCTATGCGTTGTGCACAAACCTTTAAAGTATGCGACTAGTTTTTTTGGTATTATAGATTTGCTCGCGACTATTCCTACTTATCTGGCATTTATATTCGGAAATACGGGTGTGTTTATAGTGGTACGTGCACTACGATTGATGCGGGTATTCAGAATATTCAAATTGGCAAATTTCCTTAAAGAGAGCAGATATATTATGCATTCGCTCCAGGCGGCCAGACAAAAGATTTTCGTTTTTCTGACCTTCGTATTTTTAATGACTATCATCATTGGCTCACTAATGTATCTCGTAGAGGGGGGGTCTAACGATGCATTCTCTAGTATCCCTAAATCTATATATTGGGCAATAGTAACACTAACTACGGTTGGATATGGAGATATCACACCATCGACTTCCCTAGGCCAGTTTTTCGCAGCGGCAGTGATGATATTGGGATATGCAGTCATAGCAGTACCTACTGGGATTGTGTCTTCTGAGATGATAAAGGAGCATGATAATGAACCTGTCCCGCTCAATACGCAATCATGCTCAGATTGTGGAGAGGATGAGCACCAAGATGATGCCCTATTTTGTCGTATTTGTGGAGAAGAGCTGCACGTTTCCTTATTGCACCACGATGACGAATAAGTCCACTTCTTAGTCCGCTACGACTTGTTGTATACCCTCGCGAAAATTCGCTTCACACTATACTTTCCAGAATCGTTCACGTAGAGCATAAGTAGTCCCCCAGCGATGGCCATGTTTTTCATGAACAAAAGGCTATTTAGTCGTCTGACTTCTTCAGGATCATTCCACCAAGAATACAATGTGAATGTAAGTGGTATCCAATAAATAAGCAGGCAAATTGCACCAAGAGAAGTACGATATCCAATAAGGATAAGCACCCCGCCGAGTATCAACAATAATATACTGCCATACAAGAGTAAGTCTTGACTCCATGTAATGCCGTACTCTGTCATGAGTGCTTTATTGGCCTTGAAGAAGGCTATGGAATCATAGGCTTCAAAGAGAAATATAAATGATATTAGAATTCGACCTAA